>NZ_JBIQFG010000100.1:0-1420 GCF_045369345.1 Ureibacillus sp. 179-F W5.1 NHS
TTATTTATAATGAAATAAAATAAATGGTTGATGGAGCGGAAGAACATGTCGAAAAAGTTATTTACAGATCAAGAACAGAAATTACTCAAGAAACATCCTTATGTAAAAGCAGTGAGTGAAAAAGCAATAACATATACAGATGAATTTAAAGCAAGAGCCATTAAAGAATATGAGGAAGGGAAATTTCCACTTCAAATTTTTGAAGATGCAGGATTTGATATTGATATCGTAGGTAAAAAACGTGCAAAGTCTGCTTTAGAGCGATGGCGTGCTGCTTATCAAAAGAATGGTGTAGCTGGGCTTGTGGATACACGTAAACACTCTTCAGGACGTCCACTTGAGCGAGAATTAAGTATAGAAGAAAAGTACGCAAGGTTAGAGGCGCAAAATGCATTATTACGTGCAGAAAATGAACTACTAAAAAAGATCGATTTAGCAGAAAGGTTGTTGATAAAGAAAAAGAGAAATTAACAGCGGAACAAAAATTTCAGTTGATCCAGTATGTGATAGAAAAACACCGCTTAAAAAGAATGGTAAGCTACCTTTGTAAATTAGTTGGAGTCTCTCGATCGGGCTACTATCGTTATTTTTCAGAAGAAGCACAACTTAGTAGACAAGCTAGTGATCAGGCAGATGAGACAGTCAAAGAAATCATTTTAAAAGCGTTCAATTTCCGTGGTCGTAAGAAAGGTGCACGTCAAATTAAAATGACGTTAGAAAATCAGTATCAAATTACATATAACCTAAAGCGAATTCGTCGTATCATGAAAAAGTTTCAAATCATCTGCCCCATTCGAAAAGCAAATCCATATCGAAGAATGGCCAAAGCAACGAAAGAACATAGAACTTTACCAAATCTATTAAACCGTAAATTTAAGCAAGGAATCGCTAGAAAAGTATTATTAACAGACATTACATATTTGAGTTATGGAAAAGGAAAACGTGCCTACTTATCCGCTATAAAAGATGCCGAAACCAATGAAATTTTAGCATATGAGACATCGGATAAAATTACACTAGATATTGCATTAAATACATTAAAGATGTTGAAAAAGAATGGGATAAAATTGGCCGATGGCGCATTCATTCACTCTGATCAAGGGTTCCACTATACCAGCCCCCAATTTCAAAAGATGGTAAAGAAAATGGGACTAGAGCAATCTATGTCACGTCGTGGAAACTGTTGGGATAATGCCCCACAAGAATCGTTTTTTGGTCATTTTAAAGATGAAACAGACTTCAAATCGTGTGAAACATTAGAAGAAGTAAAAAGAGAGATTAAGAGTTATATGACTTATTACAATCATTACCGAGGTCAATGGAACTTAAAAAAGATGACGCCTGCACAATACAGTCACCATCTTCTTCAAGTTGCTTAAAAGCCTTTTTTAAAAATGTCCTTTACAAAGGGTACACTTTA
>NZ_JBIQFG010000101.1:0-1416 GCF_045369345.1 Ureibacillus sp. 179-F W5.1 NHS
CGGTAGTGACCCCTTAAAGTTAGAGTTATTATTATGCAGCTAATTGGCTGGCATGTTTTCGGTAATTTACTGGACTCATGCCGGCCAATTTTTGTTTTATACGAACATTATTATAATAATTGATATATTCTTTTATTTTCTTTTGTAATGTTTCGTAAGAGATTAATTGTTCTCCATAATACATTTCCTGTTTTAATAAGCTAAAGAAGTTCTCCATGGCCGCGTTGTCTGCGCATGTTGCTTTACGAGACATGCTTTGAAAAATCCTGTTCTGCCTTAATGTTCTCACCCATGTATTATGTTGATAGTGCCATCCTTGATCTGAGTGAATAGTTGTCCGATATTCAGCACACTTTTGAATGATTGGAAGTACTTGTTTAAGTGAGTCTAAAACAAAATCTAGGCTTGGCCGTTTTGATATACTAAACCCAATAATTTCACCATTATATAAGTCCATGATTGGACTTAAATATAATTTTTCATCATCCGTACATTTAAATTCAGTTACATCAGTCACCAATTTTTGAAGGGCATATGGCGTTCTGAATCTACGATTCAAAAGGTTTTTAGCGACTTTTCCAACTGTTCCTTTGTAGGATTTATAGCGTGATTTACGTATGAATTTTACACATTTCAATCCTAGGTTTTTCATAATTCGTTGTACCTTTTTATGATTAATTATGTGTCCTTGCGCTCTTAATTCCCCATGAATTCGGCGGTAGCCATATCGCCCTTTATGTTGTTCGAAAGTCTCTAAAATCAAGGCTTTCCACTCTAAATCTGGATCTTCTTGCCTCATCAGTTTGATATGATAATGATACGTTGCTTCTGGAATATCCACTTGTTTTAAAATATCTTTTAATCGAAATCCTTCTTGTTTAAGTTCGAAGGCGATGGCGGCTTGTGCTTTTCGAGGAAGGCATCTGGATTCTCTCGAAAAGCCTTCAACTTTTTTAAATAAGCTACCTCTAAACGAAGCAGTTCATTTTCGCGTTCTAGTTGCTCCTCACGTGACATTGTTTTTTCTTGGCTATTCACTGTTGATTTTTGTTTCTTAGACATGGATGGGCGCCCCTTTGGTTTTCTTTGCAGGCCCTCTATCCCTTCTTTTAAAAACCGATGATACCAACTAGCAACTAAAGTGGGATCATTCAATTTAAAGTGAATTGCAGTATCTTGATGAGAAGCACCTGTTCGTTTCATATAGCTTAATACATCTAATTTAAATTGAACAGAATAAAACTGCTTCGTTTTCTTAACGGATAGCCCACTACATCCAAACTCTTGATAAGCACGTACCCATTTCCTTAACGGTGTAGCACCGACACCATATTTTTTCGCTATCGCTCTATATCCTAGTGAGCCACTTAAATATTCTTGAACCACCATCAATTTAAATTCTTCATTATATTTAGT
>NZ_JBIQFG010000102.1:0-1406 GCF_045369345.1 Ureibacillus sp. 179-F W5.1 NHS
CACTAGCGTCGCATTAAAATAATTCAATACCTAATTGAAATCTGAATTTTCTGTAATTCTATCTTTGCATAAAAAAAGCCTTTATAATGGTTGGGCGGTAGTAAACCATCCAAATCCAAAATAAAGGACCATAAACATGGATAAGTTTACACGAAAAACATCATTTGAACAATGGTTTACACCGATTTCTTCAACGAAATTAGAAGAATTAGTGGAAACCCATCAATTAAATTACTATACAAAGAAGCTACGCATCGCTTCATTCTTGAAATTACTCGTATTTGCGCAGCTCAATGAAACGGAAAGTCTTCGGGCGGTCAGTGAGACATTATTTTCAGATGACCTTCAAAAAGCAACGGATTTAGAATCGATTAGCTTTTCACAATTAGGACGCCGATTGAATCAAATTCCAACAGAAGTGTTCCAGGAGCTCTTTCTCGATTTAGTTGCCCAAATTCATGAAAAATCGCAGTATGAGCAGCGCCGAAAAACGACAATACCACTGAAAATTATTGATTCGAGTACGTTGCCATTGAATTTAAACAATCACAAGTGGGCAGAGTTCCGCAAAACAAAATCAGGGATTAAGCTTCATTTGCGCCTCGTTTTCTTAGAAAAAGGCTGTTCGTATCCCGACAAAGCGGTTCTCACAAACGCCAAAGAACATGATCGTGGTCAGTTAGAAGTACTGGTTGACGACCAAGAATGCATGTACGTATTTGACCGTGGCTATTTAGATTATGAGCGTTTTGATCTCATGACCGATGATGGCTATTTCTTCGTCTCACGCTTGCGAAAAAACGCAGTCATTCGTGTCGTAGAGAAGTTTGAACGACCAAAAGATGCGCATGTCTTATCGGATGAAATGGTGCTCATTGGTACACCTCAAAATCGTGCTGAGAACTATTTCCGTCTGATCAAAGTACTGGATTCAAAAGGAAACGAACTGCATCTGATCACGAATCGATTTGATTTAAGTGCGGACGAAATCGCTGAGTTGTACAAATCACGCTGGGCGATTGAGTTGTTTTTCAAATGGTTAAAGCAGCACTTGAACATCAAAAAGTTCTACGCACAAAGCGAACAGGGCGTACATAACCAAGTATACATCGCGATGATTGTGTATTGCCTGCATGTGCTGGCACAGCTACACACAAATAGCACGAAAACGTACTTAAAAATCAGTCGCTTACTCAAAGCAGCACCATGGAAATCCGCCCACTTATGGCTACGAAAAATCGCCAGAAAAGCGGTCCCATAAAGGGTTTTCCGTCACTGTCGCACCTGTCAAAGGCTATAGTAAAAAAATGGATGTTTACTACCTCTGTTCAAGTGTCTTTGTTTTTCTTCTAAAACGAAAAAGGTAGAAGACTGAAAATTCAGTTAAAATTTATGCGACATTAGTG
>NZ_JBIQFG010000103.1:0-1398 GCF_045369345.1 Ureibacillus sp. 179-F W5.1 NHS
GTTTTTTATGACTAAAATTACAAAAGATGAAAAAATACGAATATTATTACGTTATGTAAATGGACAAGAAAGTGTAAAACAAATTGCTAGAGAAGAAGGTGTAATCGTATCTGAATTAACTTCTTGGATTCGTTTATACGAACAACATGGTGTGGAAGCCTTTATGAAATCATATACAAGTTACTCTGCAGAGTTTAAAATGGATGTACTTAATTATATGAATGAAACGGGTACGTCCTCTATTGATGCAGCTGCTATTTTCAATATTTCATCTTCAAAATTAGTTCGAAAATGGCGTAATCAATTTGAAACAGGTGGATTTGATGCCCTCAATTCAAAGAAAAAGGGGCGTCCATCCATGAATAAATTAAACAAGAAGACATCGAAATCGGTTCCAGCTGATGGTTCTGTAGAGGCACTTGAAGCACGCATTAAACAGCTAGAAATGGAGAATGCGTATTTAAAAAAGTTGAATGCTTTAGTTCAGGGACAGGAAAAATTACAAATAAAATCAAAGCGCAAGTAATTTTTGAACTAAAGCACATTTATGATGTCGTAGAATTAGTTAAAGTCGCAAATATTCCTCGAAGCACTTATTATTATTGGGAAAAGCGAATGAATCGTGAAGATAAATATGCCGAAGTTAAGGAGGCAATTCAATCAATATATCACGAACACAAGGGGCGTTATGGTTATCGTCGTATTGCGAGTGAATTGAAAAAATACGGATTCCAACATGATCCAAAAACAATCAACCGTTTCATGAATGAATTGGGATTAAAATGTCTGGTAAGAATGAAGAAATATCGTTCTTATAAAGGACAAGTTGGTCGAATTGCACCAAATCTATTAGAACGAGATTTCAAAGCAGAGAAAATGAATGAAAAGTGGGTAACTGATGTAACAGAATTTCATTTATTTGGTGAAAAACGCTACCTATCTCCTGTGATGGATTTATGTAATGGTGAAATTATCGCTTATATACTGATGAAAAGACCTGTATATAAACTTGTATCAGATATGCTTGATCAGGCGTTAACACGTCTTCAAATAGGAGATGAAGTGATCCTACATTCAGATCAAGGATGGCATTATCAGATGAAACAATATCAGAAAACACTCCAAAAACACGGTATCAAGCAAAGTATGTCCCGCAAAGGGAATTGTCTTGATAACGCAGCAATGGAGAGTTTCTTTGGCATCTTAAAATCTGAACTATTATACTTGCAAGAGTTTAATAGTATCGAACATTTTGAAGAAGAATTAAGGTTATATATTGAGTACTATAATTACAAACGAATGAAGGCAAAATTAAAAGACCTAAGCCCGGTAGAATACCGAACAAAGGTCTTGGAAGCCGCCTAACAAAATATGTCTAACTTTTTTGGGTCAGTTCAA
>NZ_JBIQFG010000104.1:0-1386 GCF_045369345.1 Ureibacillus sp. 179-F W5.1 NHS
GGTTCTAAGTCAAATGTTGGGGTGAGCATTTAGCTCACTCCTAATTTATGCGACCCGAACATCTATATTTTTATATTGATGGTGTAATAACACCTTTAATCTGAATCGATCAAATCGTTTAAACCCAAACGCATTTCTTTTAATAACCTTCGTTTGGTTATTAATGCCTTCGACATAACCATTATTCAAGTTATAGGCAAAGCTATTCATAATCTCCTTCTGCCAATTTTGAAAGGTTTCTATTGCCTTTTCAAATTCAACTAATCCGGAAGACTTTACTAAATCATAATAGCTATATAATCTTTCTTTTACTTCTTTTAAATTATTCGGTGCTAATTGTTTAGCTATTTCAAACCATAATCGATAAGCCTCTTTCAATTCATAAGCCTTTTTTAATTCAGGTGACTTTTCTAAAAAGTAATTTAAATACCATAATTGCTTTTCGGTTAAATCCTCATAGTGCTTATAAAAGACATGACGCATTCTTTTACATTTCTTACGTTGGTAATCGTCAAAGGCTTTCTGTTCCTTCCTTCTCACTTTTTCTAAAGCCCAGTATATATAACGACAAAAATGAAATCGGTCAGCTACGACAACAGGGCGTCCTAATGCTTGATCAACAGCTGCTTTGAAAGAATGACTCATATCCATAACGACAACGTTTACGTTATCTCCATGTTTTCTTAAATAAGCTACCAGCGTTTCTTTTTTACGATCTTTTAAAATATCTAATGGTCTCCTATTAATAGGGTCAGCAATGACCGTTTGATACTTTTCACCACCTGCATCCCCTTTATATTCATCTATTGCGATGACTTCTGGTAACTGTTTAGTCTCCGTTAACATAGAAGAACTAATTTTATCAAAATGGCGCATTACGGTTGTCGGTGAAGTGTCAAAACGATCAGCCACATCCTTAAAATTTTTACCATGGATGATTTCAATCGCCAACGCCTGTTTGTACTCTATGGACTGTCTTTGATACCACTCTACTAAGGAATTATCTTCGTAAAATCGTTTCCTACAATCTTTGACTTCACAAACATACCGACGTTTTCGATAGAATAGGAATGTTCTTCTACTAAAAATACTATTATGTTTGATCTTCTGAATTCGATAATCATGTACGCGTTCGGTTAATTGACCACAACACGGACAACGATGAGCTTTCCTCTCCAACTCCAAATGAAGTTCATAGTAACCGTCTTTTTCCAATGATTTCGTAATGATAAACTCTTCTAATCCTGGTAAAGTCATGTTAAAATTCAATTACACGCATCTCCCTTTTGTTTTGTTTATTGGTCTAAACAAAGTCTAACAAAATTAGGAGATTGCGTGTTTATTTTTTCTGAATTTTATCTGTACCCCAACAAATATTTTAGAGCC
>NZ_JBIQFG010000105.1:0-1312 GCF_045369345.1 Ureibacillus sp. 179-F W5.1 NHS
TGAACTGAACCCTATAAAGTAGACAGTTTAATTAAAAGGGAGTTCGCCACCTATTTTAAGCGGCGATTAGATGGCTTCGGTATGCTACCGGAGTCATCTTCTTTAATGTCCATTGTTTTCTTGCAGTATTGTAGTAATCCATATAATTTTCTACTATGTATTTCAAATCTTTTAAGCTCTCAGCTTCTTTGCAATCAACTTCATCCTTAAAGTGCCCGAAGAATGATTCCATCGGTGCGTTATCGAGACAGTTTCCTCGTCGTGACATGGATTGAAGGAGACCCATTTCTTTCACACGCTGTTGGAAATCAGGGTGTGTATAATGAAAGCCTTGATCGGAATGTATCATCGCCTCTGGATGTAGGTTATCATTTATAAATTCTTCTAACTTTTTTAATGTACGGCTGACAATATCCATCTTTAGACTCGTAGATAATTCATATGCCACAATCTCTCTTGTAGCTACATCTTTAACACATGATAAATAGGCAGTTTGTCCACTTCCATATTGTAGATAGGTGATATCAGTTAAGAATACTTTACCAGGCTCATCTTGTTTAAACTGGCGATTTAAATGATTAGGTACTTGGCGATGCACTTCAGTTGCCTTCGCTAATGTACGATAAGGATTGGCACGTCTCACTTTTGAATACAAATTGAATTTGCTCATTAAACGTAATATCTTCTTGTGATTCATTGGGGTTACTAGTAATTCCGTTAAAGTCATATAAAATCCACGATAACCTATTTTTCCATTTGAGGCTTCATAAATATCCTTCAATAATAAATAATCTTGATAGTCTGCTTCATCACGTAGTACTTGCTTTCCATTGTTCTGAAGCCATTTATAATAGCCACTTGGACTAACATTCGCTATTTTACAAAGATAACGAGTCATATTTTTTAATTGATACAGACGAATCGTTTCATTAATTGCCTGATATTTCTCGCTTGGCTTTAGATTCGTTTCTTCTTCGCCTGCCTTTCCATTTCTTCGAGCTTTTTTAGGAGCGTAAGCTCCGCCTCTAATAATCGAATACGCGCTTCTGCTTTTTCTAATTTCTTTTCAGCTGACAAGTGTTCAGCCTTTGGCCGACCAGAACTTGCTTTTCCTCGTCGTTCCTCTAAAAATCCTGATTCTCCAAGTGTTTGATAGGTTTTACGCCAGCGTGCAAGGGAACTTTGAGCTTTCTTTAGACCAATAATTTCTAAATCAAACCCAGCTTCATTGAAGATCTGAGCTGGTCCTTTTCCTAATTGATTTTCCTTAACCGCTTTTATTTTAAATTCGGCTGTATATTGGATGGCGCGA
>NZ_JBIQFG010000106.1:0-1233 GCF_045369345.1 Ureibacillus sp. 179-F W5.1 NHS
TAAAAAAATGAGACAAATAAAAACACCTTTCGTTGAAAAACGGGTATTAAACCTATAAATCCAACGTGGAGGTGTTTTTTCTATGGGAACAAGAGTTAGTTATCCAGTAGAAATTAAAATGAAAGCAATCGAAATGAGATTAGCAGGAATACCTGTTAATCAAGTTTTAGAAGAATTGAATATTCGAAATTATACACAACTAAAAACGTGGATGAAGTGGTATCGAAATGGAGAACTTCATCGCCTTGAACAGCCAGTTGGAAAGCAATATACCTATGGTAAAGGACCAGAATATGAAAATGAAACAGCTAAATTAAAGGCTGAGAACCGTTATTTAAAGCAACAAATTGAAGTTTTAAAAAAGTACGCAGAATGGGAAAGGAAGTGGTACCAAGAATAGTTGTGCAATTGGTAGAAGAACTAAAAGAAGTCATGACAATTGGCGAAATCTGTGACCACTTGGGGGTAGGTAGATCATCTTATTATCGTTGGAAAAAGAATAATAACGTTGAAACAAAGAAAGACATTCGGGATAAGAGAATGGGTGAGTTGTGTAAACTTCATAAATATCGATACGGATACCGAAAAATCACAAGCATTTATGGAGAACCGATAAGTGAAAATACAGTACAAAAAGTAATGCAAAAATATGGTTGGCAGTGTCGAGTAAAAGTGAAGAAACGTAAACGCACTGGACAACCAGCATACGTCGCACCGAATTTATTAAATCGTGAATTTACAGCGGAAGCACCATTTGAAAAGTTAGTAACAGATATTACCTACTTGCCTTTTGGTCAATCAATGATGTATCTTTCAAGTATTCTAGATGTCTTTAATGGCGAGATTGTAGCGCGTACAATCGGATTTACTCAAGATACAGAGTTTGTTTTAGATACATTAAATCAGCTACCAGAATTACCTGAAGGCTGTATCCTGCATAGCGATCAAGGTTCTGTATATACGTCCTATGACTATCAAAAGGCAGTAAAAGAAAAAAGAATTACCATGAGCATGTCTCGTAAAGGCACGCCCGCTGATAATTCTCCAATTGAAACGTTTCACTCCTCGCTAAAGTCTGAAACGTTCTATCTCGACGGAATCAATCGCACAACGAATGCGCATGTGATCCAAATCGTCGAAAACTATATAAAATATTATAACAATATCCGTATTCAAACGAAACTAAACAGCCAATCGCCGGTTAAATACCGTCAACTAACTGTAAAGTAGGGT
>NZ_JBIQFG010000107.1:0-1129 GCF_045369345.1 Ureibacillus sp. 179-F W5.1 NHS
ATGGCCTTTAAAAATGCCGGAATATTTGCTTTTTCTACCTTTCGGTAAAAGGCTTCTAATCTTTTTTTTATTTCTATCAAATCATTTGAAGTTTTTGCCCAATCAAACCATTCGCAGTAAGCTTCTTTTAATTCATAGGCTTGCTTTAGTTCCTTCGACATTCCTATGTAACGATTTAAGTACCAACGATTCGTTTCTGTTAACTTATCAAATCGTTTATATAGTACATGACGCATTTTCTTACATTTCTTTCGATCATATGCATGCCATTCTTTTTGAACATTTCGACGTACTTCATCTAGTGCCCAGTAAATATAACGACAATAATGAAAGCGATCCGCAATAATAATCGGGCGATTTAACGCCTTCCTAACTGCTGCTTTAAAGCTTGGATTCATGTCCATAACCACAATTTCTACATCTGCACCGTATTTCATCAAGTAATCCTTAATGGTTTCTTTTCTACGATTTGGTAAAATATCAATTGGTTCATGTGTTTCCGCATTGGCAATAATTAATTGATAAGTTCCCGCATCGGTATCTGCTTTATATTCATCAATCGCGATACATTTTGGTAAATGAACCCCTTCATTTAATTGTTCCTTTACTACTTCTTTAAAGCGACGAATCACTGTTGAGCTTGATGTACCAAGTACTTCAGCTGCTTCTTTAAATGTTTTTGCCTTTATTGAACGGATTCGTACAACTTGATTCCATTCTTTCGAGAAACGTTGATATTTATCCACGAAAGGGGATTTTTCTGAAAAACGTTTCCCACATTGGCATACATAACGACGACGTTTATAAAAAAGGACGGTTAATCGTTCAAACCATTTTAAATGATTAATTTTTTGAATTCGATAATCATGGACTTTTGATGTTATATTCTTGCATGCTGGACATTGATGTTCTTTTTTTGGTATGGAAACGTGTAGAACAATACGTTCCCCCATCTCCTCCACCTTATGAACAGTTACACCTTTTAATCCTGGAATATTCATGTTAAAATTCATTTGCACGTATCACCTTTCATTGCTTGTTTCTCGACAATTCAAGTATATAGAAATCGGTGATTACGTGCTTTTTTATTTATGAAATTTTTTTAAACCCCAACAAATATTATAGAGCC
>NZ_JBIQFG010000108.1:0-1102 GCF_045369345.1 Ureibacillus sp. 179-F W5.1 NHS
GGACAACCTTTATAAGGACCTATTCTTGAATTCCACAGGCGTTAAATAGCCTAGTGTTCCGTGAATTCGAATGTTATTGAACCAATGAACATAATCATTAAGTTCAAGAGATAGCTGTTCAAGAGAAGCGAAGTGTGCGCCGTTTGCGAATTCGGTTTTAAATACTTTGAACATCGCTTCGGCCACGGCATTATCATAAGGGCAGCCCTTCATACTTAATGATCGCTGAATCCCAAATGTCTCTAAGACCCCTGAAATGAGTTTGTTATCAAACTCTTTCCCACGGTCTGTGTGGAACATCTTGATGTTATGTAAATTCCCTTTTATGCTAGCTAATGCTTGATATACAAGGTCTGCTGTCTTATTTGGACCGGCACTGTGACCAATAATTTCTCGATTGAAAAGGTCGACAAATAAGCATACATAGTGCCATTTTTTCTCAACACGGACGTATGTTAAATCACTGACAACTACTGCGAATTGTTCTTCTGTTTTAAACTGCCGATCTAACTCATTTTTGATTGGTGCTTCATTACAGGTTTGCTTATGCAGCTTGTATTGGGCCACAGTATAATTTGATACCAGTCCTAATTGTTTCATGATTCGACCGATTCGACGACGGGAAACAATCTTACCTTGTTTCTCTAATTCTACTTTAAGTTTACGAGTACCATAGTTACTACGACTTTCCTTAAAAAGGCGTTGAATATCGTTGGAAAGCTCAACTTCTTCTTTGTCATGTGCTTCTTTTTCACGCAGATTGGCGTGATAGTAATAGGTGCTTTTGGCGATGTTGAGGACGTTACACATTGCTGATACTGAATATTTGTGAGCGTTGTTTCGAATCACATCTATTTTCGTCCCATGATCAGCGCTGCTTGCTTTAAAATGTCATTCTCCATCATTAAACGTTGGTTTTCTTTTCGTAATCTAATTAATTCCTTTTCTTCTTCAGTACGATTGTCTTCTGCAGTAAATGAGCCAGTCTCTTGATGGTTTTTAATCCAGCGATCTAACGCAGAAGGCGTTATTTCATATTCTCGACAGATATCTGCACGAGACTTTCCATTTTCATAAAGCTTTACTAGTTGTAATTTGAATT
>NZ_JBIQFG010000109.1:0-944 GCF_045369345.1 Ureibacillus sp. 179-F W5.1 NHS
GGAATTTCACGTGTTCCGCCGTACTCAGGATACACTCAAGAGAGAATGAACTTTCGACTACGGGGCTTTTACCCTCTGCGGCAGACCTTTCCAGGTCGCTTCGCCTAATTCATTCCTTTGTAACTCCATATAGAGTGTCCTACAACCCCAAGAGGCAAGCCTCTTGGTTTGGGCTATTCCCGTTTCGCTCGCCGCTACTCAGGGAATCGAATATTTTCTTTCTCTTCCTCCAGGTACTTAGATGTTTCAGTTCCCTGGGTATGCCATCATGACGCTATGTATTCACGTCAAGATACTGTTCCATTACGAACAGTGGGTTCCCCCATTCGGAAATCTCCGGATCAAAGCTTACTTACAGCTCCCCGAAGCATATCGGTGTTAGTGCCGTCCTTCATCGGCTCCTAGTGCCAAGGCATCCACCGTGCGCCCTTCATAACTTAACCTAAAAAGTTAGTTACTGCTTTTCTTATAAAGAAAAGACTTAAGAACTACACAATCAAATGCGTCCTCGACGAATTTGCCGTCCAGATTTTTATTTTAAAAATGTCTGCTTTGCAGATGTTTTTAAAATTAAATACCTCTAAAAATCTGTGACATCCGCCGGAGGCTTTTTTATTATTCTGCTTCAGCTGAATAATAAAAATTTGCTTGAATTTTGTTGCTTTCAATGTCGTTTTATCCAGTTTTCAAAGAACAAGACTACTGACTTCAGTCACATCGTGACTTTGCATCAGTGAGATTACTCCGTGCAGTTTTGCGACGAAAGCTTTGAGTTACCTCTTAGACTTTTCTTCGCGGCAGGAGCAAGTTTGAAGTTTCATTTCTGAACCTTCAAAACTGAACACAAAACGTTAATGTTGATTGACCCAAGGTCAATCATTCCGTTATATATCCTTAGAAAGGAGGTGATCCAGCCGCACCTTCCGATACGGCTACCTTGTTAC
>NZ_JBIQFG010000010.1:0-94789 GCF_045369345.1 Ureibacillus sp. 179-F W5.1 NHS
ATTCAATGCTGTTGGGGACGGATTACGAGATGCACTAGATCCAAAATTACGTAAATAGAAGAAGGTGAAAAGGATGAGAAAAAAATTGTTAGAAGTTAATGATTTGAAAATTAACTTCAAAACATATGCAGGAATTGTACAAGCTGTTCGTGGGGTTAGCTTTGAACTGTATGAGGGTGAAACGTTAGCCATCGTTGGAGAATCAGGTTCAGGGAAAAGTGTAACGAGTAACTCTATTATGAAATTAATTCCTCAACCGCCTGGTATTTATGCTGGTGGACAAATATTATTTGATGGCCGCGACTTAGTTCCATTGTCTGAGAAAGAAATGGCAAAAGTTCGAGGAAATGATATTGCGATGATTTTCCAAGATCCAATGACGGCTTTAAATCCGACAATGCGAGTAGGACGACAAATTACGGAAGTTATTTTGAAACATAATAAAGATGTTTCAAAGGCTGAAGCAAAAGAGCGAGCGATTAAATTGTTAGAGCTAGTTGGGATTCCAATGCCAGAAAAACGTTTCCGCCAATATCCCCATGAGTTTAGTGGTGGGATGCGCCAGCGGGTTGTCATTGCCATTGCGTTAGCGGCGGATCCAAAATTATTGATTGCCGATGAGCCAACAACAGCTCTTGATGTAACGATTCAAGCTCAAATTTTAGAATTAATGAAGGATATTCAAAAGAAAAGTAATACATCAATTATTTTCATTACCCACGATCTAGGTGTTGTAGCTAATGTTGCAGACCGAGTTGCCGTTATGTATGCAGGGCAGATCGTTGAGTACGGAACAGTAAATGATATTTTCTATAATCCGAAACATCCATATACGTGGGGTCTATTAGGTTCAATGCCAGACTTGAAAAACAACGTGAAAGAAGAATTGCGTACAATTCCAGGTTCACCACCGGACTTAATTCATCCACCACAAGGAGATGCTTTTGCGCCGCGTAATGAATTTGCGATGGCGATTGATTATGAAATGGAACCGCCAATGTTCCAAGTATCCGAAACCCACTATGCAAAAACTTGGTTATTACATCCGGACGCTCCAAAGGTTCCGGTTCCAGAAGCAATTCAACAGAGAATTGAAGGCTATTTAAAGGAGGCTGAAGAGAGTGGCAAATAAGTTATTAGAAGTAAAAAACTTAAAACAATATTTCGGTTCTTCAGCTAACCCTATTAAAGCGGTTGATGGTATTAGTTTTGACGTGTATGAAGGGGAAACCCTTGGTCTAGTAGGGGAATCTGGTTGTGGGAAATCTACTACAGGTCGCTCAATTATTCGTCTGTATGATATTACGGATGGTGAAATTTTATTTAAAGGTAAAAATATTCACGCAGCGAAATCTCGTAAAGAGTTAAAAGAATTTAACCGAGAGATGCAAATGATTTTCCAAGATCCATACGCTTCATTAAACCCTCGTATGACAGCCGGGGAAGCGATTAGTGAAGGTTTCGACATTCATGGTCTTTATAAAGATAAAAAAGAACGTCGTGAACATATTGGAAATTTATTAGAGGCAGTTGGTTTAAACCGAGAACATGCAAATCGTTATGCCCATGAGTTTTCTGGTGGTCAACGTCAACGTATTGGGATTGCACGGGCATTAAGTTTAAATCCAAGTTTTATCATTGCCGATGAACCGATATCCGCTCTGGACGTATCGATTCAAGCACAAGTCGTCAACTTATTGAAAAAATTACAAAAGGAACGTAACTTAACGTACTTATTTATCGCCCATGATTTATCGATGGTGAAGTACATAAGTGATCGTATCGCAGTAATGTATAGAGGGAAAATTGTAGAGCTTGGAGAAGCGAATGAAATTTACAATAATCCAATCCATCCATATACAAAATCATTACTTTCAGCGGTACCCCTTCCGGATCCGTTAACGGAAAGAAAGCGTCAAAGAATTCCATACGTACATGAAGAAACAGACGAACAATTAAGTGTTCATGAAGTATTACCTGGCCATTTTGTACTTGGCTCTGATAGTCAAATTAAAAAATGGAGTAAGTAAACATTTTCGAAAGGGACATTCTCGTAAAGAGATGTCCCTTTCTTTATTAGGTAGCTAATTGGTATACCAACATTAAATTGACATTTTTTGAAAATCGGAATATAATAAACAGAATAATAAGAAAAGAGAGGTGAAGTATCATGGCAACTGTATATGCGATTGTTCAAAAGCGATTTGGTTTGTCTAATTTCACTCACCTCAATAATGGATATTAAAGATCCTTGCCTATTAGGCTTGGAAGTATTTTAATTTACCTCTTGAACGTGATGAACCCTTATGGCTGCCAAATCGCAGCTCATAAGGGTTTTTAATTTACTGCGGAAAATAACCGCTAAATTATCATTTTAGGAGGTCCATCCATTGAATTTAAAATCTTTAGGTTTTACAACATTTTTTGAAGAACAATATACGTCTTTTTTAAAAGAAGAAAAATATAAAAACTGTGTTCCTGCCCGTGTTCTTTTAGAGCATAAACATTCCTATCGGGTATTGTCAGAGCAAGGGGAGTGGTTATCAACAGTAGCAGGACATTTTGTTTACGAGTCCTTTTCACAAGCAGATTTCCCTGCGGTAGGAGACTGGGTGTTAGTGGAAAAAATGGATGGTGAGGAAAGAGGGATCATCCATAAAATTTTTAAACGGAAGTCACAGTTTTCACGGAAAATTGCCGGAAGAAAAGTGGAAGAACAAATTGTAGCATCGAACGTTGATATTGTATTTCTAGTTATGAGTTTGAATGCGGATTTCAACATTCGGCGATTAGAGCGGTATTTAATAGCGGTTTGGGATTCCGGTGCCACTCCTGTCATCGTTTTAACGAAAGCGGATCTATGTGAAGATGTTGACGATTATTTAAGGGAAACAGAGTCTATTGCAATAGGTGTCGATATATTTGTTACGAGCTCTTATACGGGTGAAGGAATAGAACAAATCCGAGCATTTTTTAATGAAGGGGTAACAGGTGCTTTGCTTGGTTCCTCTGGTGCAGGAAAATCTACTTTAATGAATGCTTTATATGGTGAGGATATTATGAAAGTATCCGGTATTCGGGAAGATGATGCAAAGGGAAGACATACAACAACTCACAGGGAGCTAGTATTTTTATCTGGCTGTGGGTGTTTGATTGATACACCAGGAATGAGAGAGTTGCAGTTATGGGATCAAGGTGAGAGCTTAGCATCAAGTTTTCAAGATATTGAAGAGCTATCAACTAGTTGTCGTTATCGAGATTGTACCCATAAAAAAGAACCGGGTTGTGCGGTCGTCCAGGCCATTGATAACGGTGATTTAGAATTTTCCAGATTGCAAAGTTATTTTAAACTCCAAAAGGAATTAGCCTTTATGGAAAGAAAGACAAATACACAAGAAAAATTAGCTGAAAAGAGAAAATGGAAGCAAATCTCGAAAGGGCTTAAGAAAAAGTATAAGTAATTTTTATCCCTTTTCTTAGGAACCATTTTCCTTCTATAAAGTCATATACAATAAAGCCAATGTAGTTTTCGTTGGCTTTTTTTCATTTTTATTTCACGAATGTCTTAAAGAAAATTTGAATAGGGTTGTATAATAGAGTAGCATTATATTGGAAATAAGATAATAAATGAAAGAAAAAATATGAAAGAATATAAGGAGAGTATGAATGGAAAATTGGATTACTACGGTGATGGAGGAATTTGGATACATAGGTGTTTTCTTATTAATCATGTTAGAAAATTTATTTCCTCCAATACCGTCAGAAGTTATTTTAACCTTTGGTGGATTTTGGACGACGCAATCGGATTTATCTGTTTTTGGAGTAGTTGTCGCATCTACGATTGGTTCAGTAGTAGGGGCTATTATTCTTTATGGAATAGGTGCCCTTGTCGGTATTAAAAGAATTGAACGGTTTGTGGATCGATGGGGGAAAGTTCTACGTCTCACTAGTAAAGATATTCATAAAGCGAATTCTTGGTTTGAAAAGTATGATGTATGGACTGTATTTTTCTGCCGCTTTATTCCTTTAATTCGTAGTTTAATTTCATTACCAGCTGGATTAGCTAAAATGAACTTTTTTACATTCCTACTACTTACAACGTTAGGTACATTAATTTGGAATTTGGTTTTAGTTAACATAGGTGCTGCTGTGGGAGAATCGTGGGAAACGATTGTTCACTACATGGACATCTATTCCAATATTGCGTATGCGGTCCTTGCGATTATTTTCATTGTTGTGGTCGTTCGATTTTATCAAAAAAAGATGCGAAGTTAAAAGTATGGAGGCACCTTATGAAAGGATGCCTCCATATTTTTTATGCTGTTTTTTCGACTTTATCTTTCGGTAAGAAGAATGCAACAATTAGCAGTATAGGTAAGACGGAAACGATTTGAATTGTCGTTTCAATCCCAATCTTATCGAGTAAAAAGCCGATAACGACAGCACCAATTGCGCCCATTCCAAAGGCAAATCCCGTTGTAAGTCCAGCCATCGTCCCAATTTTACTTGGAACTAATTCTTGGGCATATACAACTGTAACGGAGAAACTAATCATAATAAGCGTACCGATAATAATTAAGAAAATAAGAACAACCCAAATCGGCATATATGGTAATAGTAAACAGAAAGGAAGGGGTCCTACTACCGAAAGAATGATCACGTTTTTTCTACCGATACGGTCAGAAAGTGACCCTCCAAAAAAAGTACCTAATACACCAAAAGCCATAAAAATAAAAATAAACACTTGTCCGGTTTTTAAATTTAAATCATAATGATCCATTAAGTAAAAGACATAAAAGTTCGTAATGTTCGTTGTGTAAAAAGAGCGAGCAAAAATAATGGTAAGTAATAAACCTAACGCAATCCCAACTTGTTTTTTAGTTAAAGGCGGTAATGAGGAAATTAATATTTTCTTTTTCTTTTGTTGTGATTTTTCTGCCTCTAATTGGCGTATATACCATCTAGATATTTGGAGAAGAAGGGCAATTCCAATGGTTGCTAAAAGCAGTACAATGGCTTCTCCATGCTGACCGTAAACATCTAAAATAAAAGCACTAATTAAAGGGGCAAGGGCTTGTCCGGAATTTCCGCCTACTTGATAAATCGACTGGGCCAGACCCCGTTTATTTCCAGCTGACATAAAGGATACCCGTGAGCCTTCGGGATGAAATACAGCTGAACCAAAACCTAAAAATAGGACGGAAATTAAAATAAGCCAGTAACTTTCTGCCAATACAAGGAGTAATAAGCCGACGAAGGCACTCATCATCCCAATAGGTAATGCAAAGGGCATTGGTTTTTTATCACTAACGAATCCTACTACAGGTTGTAAAGCAGAGGAGAACATATTTAAAACAAAGGAAATAATGCCCAACTCAGTAAAGGATAAACCTAAATCCCGTTCAAGTAATGGAAACATAGCTGGAACAACGGATTGCATCGTATCATTGATTAGATGGGCTACTCCAATTGCAATCATAACTGGATAGATTGGATTATTTAAAGCTGCTTTTGTATCACTCATTGTTTATTCACACCTTCATATTTGACTCGTATTTACAATTATACCCCTCTCATCTTATTTTCATATAGATATTTATAGTTTTGGAAAATATTATGCTATAATGGGCTTACTTAAAGGAATGGAGGGTTTTCAAAATGCAATCAGTTAGACTACGTTTCCAAAATTCGAACCGTTAATGCAATACGTTCAAACCTCAATGAATTTGTGGGGTAAATGGAATTGGTCTAACTTAAATCGAGTAACTTATTCAATTTTTCATATAAACGGAATCCTTAGAATAAGTATGAGCGAATGACATTTTGTTAATCAATAGCCATTTACTAAATTTGAAATTTCCACCTGTATTTTGGTTTCTGACTCGTATAGTAATTAACGTTTCTAAGCGATTTGAAAAAACAAAATCAATTAGAAAAGGATGTAATATCTAAATGAATCAAAAAGAACAGGTTACCAATGAAAAGTGGAAGAAAAACATTACGCTCTTTTTAGGGAGTCAAACGATATCGTTATTCGGTTCTTCCCTTGTACAATATGCCATCATGTGGTATATCACATTAACAACTCAGTCGGGAATTATGATGACGATTTCGATTATATGCGGATTTGTTCCTACTTTTTTCCTTGCACCTTTTGCAGGAGTGTGGGCAGATCGATTTAATCGTAAATATTTAATTATGATTGCGGATTCAATGATTGCCATTTCAACGTTAATTTTAGCCATCTTGTTTTTAAATGGTTATAATTCGATGTGGTTATTGTTTGTTATGTATGCAATACGAGCGATAGGCACAGGAATACAAACACCTGCTGTTGGCGCCATTTTGCCTCAAATCGTACCGGAAGAAAAACTGACAAAAGTAAACGGAGCAAATGGTAGTATACAAGCTTTTGTTATGTTGTTATCACCGATGATTAGTGCTGGACTATTGTCAGTGACTACATTAGAGATGATATTCTTTATCGATGTGATTACAGCTGCTATAGCAGTACTAACGTTACTATTCTTTTTGAAAATTCCCCTTCATGCAAAGGCAATGGAAACACAAAAAGTTGGGTATTTTAATGACTTTAAAGAAGGTTTAAACTACATTAATCAGCATGCATTTTTAAAGAAATTTTTTATGTTTTTTGCCTTTTTCTTTGTGTTAGCTGCACCTGCCTCATTTTTAACACCATTACAGGTAACGCGAACCTTTGGAGCGAATGAATGGTATTTATCTGCTATTGAGGTTGCCTTCTCTATTGGAATGATAGTGGGTGGGATTGTAATAGCTTCTTGGGGAGGATTTAAAAACAAAACCCATACGATGGCTTTATCCGCCTTTGTTTTTGGTCTTTGTACATTGCTATTAGGAATTGTTCCAGTATTTTGGATTTACTTAATATTTATGGGAATCATTGGATTGATAATGCCGTTGTTTAATACGCCGGCAACTGTCTTACTTCAAGAAAAGGTTGAACCGGATTTCTTAGGCAGAGTTTTTGGTGTATTAACGATGATCTCAACTTCTATGATGCCCTTGGGAATGTTAGTATTTGGACCGATTGCGGATATAATTGCGATTGAATGGCTTTTAATTGGTACAGGAATATTAATTTTCATATTAAGTTTCTTCTTATTAGGAAGCAAAGTTTTATTAGAAGCAGGAAAAAATTAAATGAATATACAAAAAAGAAGATTTCGTTTAATACGAAATCTTCTTTTTTGTTTAATTAATATGCTAAACCGTATAATGCTTTAATATGTGCTAAGTAACGAACGTGACTTGCTTCTTTCATTAATGAAGCAGGAAGACCTTTTAATGGAATATTGTTACCACCAACTGTTGCTACACCATCTTTGCGTCCAAGGCTAGCAAGAGTACCGGAGTTAACAGGATTAAATACTTCTAGTTTTTGACCTTCGATTGTTGCATATAAATTGTAACCAGCAGTTTCACCCATTTGCCATGCAATTTGTGCTGTAGGTGCGAAGAGTGGACGACCACCATCTGCTGGTAAAGCAACAGAAGCATCACCTACAACAAATACTTCTGGATGAGAAGTAGATTGTAAGTATTCGTTAATGATCGCTTTACCACGGTCACATGCTAAACCTGATTCTTGAACTAGAGGAAGAGCAGCAACTCCACCTGTCCAAATGAATGTGTTTGCTTCGATAACCGTACCGTCTTTTAATGAAATTTTGTTACCTTCAACACCAGTAACAGGAAGGCCAGTTAAGAATTCAACACCACGAGCTGATAAGCTTTCAGTAGCGCGTTGGATTAAGTCATCCGGAAGTACTGGTAAGATTTTCGGACCTGCTTCAACTAGCTTAATGTTTAGATCTTTAAAGTCGATACCGTATTTTCTAGCAACTTTAGGGAAGTTATCAACGATTTCACCAACTAATTCAACACCAGTTAAACCGCCACCGCCGATCACGATAGTTGCATCTGCAGGATTTTTGGATTTAGCATAAGCAGCAATTTTACTTTCGATATGTTTGTTGATGCGATTAGCATCATCAACAGATTTTAATACCATGCTGTTTTCTTCTAATCCAGGAATTCCGAAGAAACCAGTTTGGCTACCAAGGGCAACAACTAGGTTGTCGTATGATAAGACAGAACCATCTGCTAAATAAACTTCTTTATTGGCAACTGAGAATGATTTCACTTCTTGGATAACTACGTTAACATCTTTATCTTTAAATAGTTTAGTTAATGGGAATGAAATTGCAGGTTCTGAAATTGTACCACCTGCAAGACGGTGTAATTCTGTAATCAATTGATGAGTTGGATATTTATTTACTACAGTAACTTTTGCTTCATCTTTATTTAAATATTTACGTAATGTTAGAGCAGTTAGTAATCCACCATAACCTGCACCTAAGATGACGATTTCTTTTGACATGATTAATCCTCCGTCCATACTATTGTTTAAAAGTGAACTATTCTTGAGATTTACGTTCTGCTTGGATTTCTAAAAAGGCATTGGCGAAACGGAAAAGTTTTTGAGCTTCTGGATCTTTCATTAATTTTAATAACCCAAATATACCGATGTTTTCGTTCGTTGCATCTGCACGATCTTTCGCTTCGATTGCCGTTGCAGCAAGAGTTTTAACCGAACCGATAACAGGCTCTGACATTTCTTTAATAGCATTTACAGTATCGCTCTTTAAGACTTCATCAGTTGCAACTAATTGAGCAAAGTCATAAGCTTTTGTTAATAGAGTAACAACCTCAGTTAACTTTGGTAATTGTTCAACTAAAGTCGTTAACGATTCTTGAACTTCAGGTTTTAATAATTGATCAAGTAAATCTTGTTTTCCTTGGCTTACTGCTTGTTGAGCTTGAGTCAATTCTTCTGACATATCCAATTCTCCTTTACATTTTGCATTTTATGCATTTTGTTAGTTAGAAAAAGTTTGAAAATCATTTCACATATAGTCACACATTAATAGAAATCCAACTATTATTTCCACGATGTGAAATTTGTATCATCGTATATCATGATAGTATAAATATGTTTTAAATCATAGTTCTTTCTAAAAAATGTAGTTGGAATGGAACAATTATGAATTTTTTTCTAAGAAAAGTAATTACTAAGAAGTATATTCAAAATGAAAATTTATTTATAAATATTAAATTGGTAAAATGGGTGTGAATAAGTCACTATGTGTGCTGTATAGTTTGCATTATACGACTTTTCCCATGGAATTTCTAATAAATATATATTATTTATGATTATTACATGATATAGTCCATAAAAAATTTAACATTCATTAGATGAATCATTTGGAACCGAAGACGATACTTTCCTATTAAAAGTTTTACTATAGTTGGTTGCTTCTATTAATGCCTTTTCTTCGGTAGGAATACGTATCGATAGCATAATAAAATTCAAAATCGTAAAACAAACAGCTGTAAAATAAGCTTGAAACATTAAGGGAAGAAGTAAAATTTCCGTACATACGACGAGATAATTTGGATGTCGAACAAATAAATAAGGTCCTTTTTTAACTACTTTGGCTGATGGAAGAATAATGATTTTCGTATTCCAAAAAGGTCCAAGGGAAATTAAACACCAAATTCTTAAAGCTTGGACTAGTAAAAAGACGATAAAAAGTAATAAAAACCACGGTGATATGGTACGTTCAAATAGGATGACTTCACCAATTAAACTAATAAAAAAACTAACGTGGAGGGCAATCATAAATGGATAATGGGAACCTCCCACTTCGTAGGCACCGGCTGATAACATTTTTTTCTCATTTCTTTTAGCAACCATCACTTCAATAATTCTTTGTAGAATGACAATCGAAACAAATAGTAAAAAGAACAAGTTAATCCCTCCATTGAAGTAATACTGCTTCTCCGCTAAAGCCAGGTCCAAGGGCAACTAATAAGCCAAAAGCATCTGATTTTGTTTCTTTTAGCATAAATTGTTCCAATACATAATGGACAGTAGGAGAAGACATATTTCCATTTTTCTGAAGAACTTCCCGAGAAATAGCGGTATGTTGTTCTGTCATGTTTAACGTTTGTTCATAAGCCTTTAATACTTTTTTTCCACCAGGATGAGCGACAAGATATTCTAGTTGTTCCTTTGACAACTGTTGTTCCTGTAAAAAGTCATCAATAAATGGTCCCAACCATTTACTTATAATAGAAGGAATATCTCTCGAGAAGATAACGTGTAACCCATCATTTTTTAAATCCCATCCCATCACATCCTCAGAATTAGGCATCCATTTTGAAGCCGTATTTAAAATATAGGGCACCATTTTATTCGTTTTTACGAACGCTTCATCACCACATACTAAAAGGCAAGCGACACCATCAGCGAAAAGGGATGCCCCAACTAAATTACTTTTTGAATAATCATTTTGTTGAAAGGTTAAACTACAAAGCTCAACACAAACGACGAGTACTTTTTCCTTTGGATGGGCTAAACAATAGTCATAAGCACGACTTAAACCGGATGCTCCACCGGCACAGCCTAATCCCCATATCGGTAATCGTTTTATGCGATCTGAAAAGTTTAGCTTATTCATTATTCTTGCATCAATACTAGGTGTGGAAATACCCGTACTGGATACAAAAATAATGGCATCAATATCGGGTGGCGTAAGGGGGTGTGTTAAAAATTGGGTGTTTTGAAGACAAGATTCAATGGCCTTTATACTATATTCAGTCGCTAACTGAATATATAAATCATTTCGCTCTTCAAAGGTGTGTTTTGTTCGGTGCCACTCTAATGGAACAGAGAAATGGCGTTGTTTTATCTCTCCATTTTCGAATACTTTCAATAACCGATCGAGTTGCGGTATTTTATCTCGAAAAAGTTCTTTAGTAAGTTGTTCTATATTGACTTGTTCTAATGTATAGGGTGGATTATATGTACTAACAGAAGCAATTTTTGGCATACTGAATCTCCTTTTTAATAATAGTCTTTCCATAGGAAAATCAAATATGCAAAATGAATGGGATATTCAACTTTATAAAAATTTCGTTTCATTCTATATTTGTGCAAAAAAATGGGTGCCAACAATGAATTGACACCCGTGTGCTCGTGGTTTTTTATTACTTCAAACGATTGATTTATTTTTGTTGTTTGATGAAATGGACAATAGCGTCTCGTAAAAATTCGGTTCCACCATCAACGACTTTATCGTAATAAGCTTTGAAACGTTCGTCCGCAACATACATTTCCGCTAATCCGATATGGGCTTCTTTAGAGTAAGAAGGCCATGTAAAGGTTAACCACTCTTTATGTTTTTTTGCGAGCTCATTTGCTAATGGCGAGGTTGGCTCATTTGTTGCGAAAGCTTTCGGAAGAAGTTCAAGAATTTCTTCTCCTAATCGAGTCATCGCATCATAATCTTCCTTTGACATATTTTTAAACTTGGCATTGGAATTTTCCACGACATCGTTACCATATTTTTGACGTATCTCATCACCATATTGTTGTTCATTTTCTGCAATTAATTGATCTTTGAACGCTTCAAACTTTTCATCATTTTGCATAATAATTTCTCCTTTCTCGTGAGCAATCGTTTTCTTAACGGTCTCGATTAATTTATCCAGGCGAGCACGTTTTTGTACAAGTTCCTTGTAATGGCGCTGTAATGCTTCTGTTTGATTGAAGTTTGGATTATTCATTATAGTAGTAATCGTTTCTAAATCGACATCTAATTCTCGAAAGAAAAGAATTTGTTGTAGACGATCTACTTCTTTTTGTCCGTAAATTCGGTAGCCTGAACTATTTACTCTTGCTGGTTTAAGCAAATTTATTTCATCGTAATAACGCAATGTTCGAGCACTAACATTCGCTAATTTTGCTAATTTACTAATGGTGTACTCCACTTTTATCCCCCCTGTTAACATCATCATAAAGGTTTACGTAACGAGAATGTCAACAAAAAATAATCTCTTTTTCAATAAGTGAAATAAAATACTAGCTACTTGACCTAATTGTCGATTACTATAAGATTCAAAGACCATACTGTGGATTAATAAATGAATAAAGCTTCGGAAGGTAAATCAAAATGGAAAATAAAAAACTACAAGTAAAGCAACCTAAATATCAAAAGATTGCTGCAGATATTGCATCTAAAATTGTAGAGAAAAAATATTTAGTTGGTGAAAAAATATATGCTAGATCTTCATTGGCAAGTCAATACGGAGTATCTGCTGAAACAGCTAGGCGAGCCATTGCTATTCTGCAAGATTTAGAAATTGTGGAAGCTACAAAGGGAAGTGGGGTTGTCATTAAATCATATGAGAAGGCAGCCCAATTCGCTCACCAATTTTTAGAAGTACAATCAATTTATCAAGTTCAATTGGAAATGCTTGAAAGTATTAAAAGACAAAAGGAAGAACTAAATGTGTTGCAAGAAACGACCGAATTACTTGTAAACCGTACAGAACGTTTTAAATCTGTAAATCCCTTTGTTCCTTTTCAAGTCGAAATTGAAGAAAGTTGCCCCTATATTTCCCAATCCATTGGGATGATTAACTTTTGGCAAAATACAACGGCTACTATTGTAGGTATACGGAGAGAGAATGATTTAATTATTTCACCAGGCCCATACGCTACTTTTCAACATCACGATATCATATATTTCATCGGAAATGATGAATGTCTAGAACGCGTTCAAAAATTTTTATATCCCAATTAATGTAAGCTGCAGATGCTAATGACTTAGCATTTGTAGCTTTTTTAATGAATTTTGCTATTTTCTTCTTAATAGTTTACGAGGTTGTTAATTTGACACAAGTAACAACCTTTTGTTAGCATTAAGTTGTCACTTTTGTTGTAACCTATTTGTAACATACAAAAATAGGAAAGGAGATTGGTATGGAGAAGATTAGAGTGGAGCACGTCACAAAAATTTTCGGTAAGCATGTAAGTAGTGCCTTAAAGCTTGTCGAAGAGAAAAAAAGTAAGACGGAAATTTTAGAAAAAACAGGAGCAACGATTGGAGTATATGATGCAAATTTCACTGTCAATGAAGGTGAAATATTTGTCATTATGGGCCTTTCTGGTAGTGGTAAATCTACGTTAGTAAGATTGCTAAATAACCTCATTGAGACTACAAGCGGCAGTATTTACATAGATGGTGAAGATATCTCCAAAATGAATAAACAACAGCTCAGAAAAATTCGACGTGAAAAAATGAGCATGGTGTTTCAAAACTTCGGTTTATTCCCTCAACGTACAGTTCTCGCCAATACAGAGTATGGATTAGAAGTGCGAGGCATTTCTAAAGAAGAGAGAAGATTGAAAGCAGAAAAGGCTTTAGATAACGCTGGATTATTACCATATAAGGATCAATATCCGAGTCAACTTTCAGGTGGTATGCAGCAACGGGTCGGTTTAGCAAGAGCATTAGCGAATGACCCTGATATTTTATTAATGGATGAAGCTTTTTCTGCTCTCGATCCACTTATACGTAAAGAAATGCAAGATGAATTATTAGATTTACAACAAAAAGTGAAGAAAACGATTATTTTCATTACCCATGATTTAAACGAAGCATTGCGAATTGGCGACCGCATTGCCCTCATGAAGGATGGTAAAATTATTCAAATTGGTACGGGAGAGGAAATATTAACGAATCCGGCTAATGATTATGTCAAAACATTCTTGGAAGATGTTGACCGTTCAAAAGTGTTAACAGTTGAAAATGCGATGATACGTCCAATTACAGTCAATATTGAACTAGATGGACCGAAAGTAGCGCTTCAACGTATGCGAGAAGAAGAGGTTAGTGTTTTACTAGCTATTGACAAAAAGAGAGAGTTTAAAGGTTATATTACTGCAGACGATGCGTTGGAAGCTGCAAAACGTGGTGAAAAAAGTGTTGTTAGTTTCTTGAAAACAGATATGCCTACAGTACCGAAGGATATGCTTATTCAAGATGTGTTAGGTCTTATTTCGGAATCACCGACTCCTATTGCAGTTGTCAATGAAAATAAATTAGTCGGTGTGTTAATTAGAGGCGTTGTCATTCAATCGCTTGCTTCTGAAAATGAGGGGGTGACAAAGGATGAGTAAATTGCTAGATAGTATTCCTACATTACCTGTAGCAGAAACTGTTGAAAATATAATGGACTGGTTAACTGGAAGTTTTTCACCTCTCTTTGACTTTGTTCAAAATGGTGGTAAAACAGCAATGGAATTCATTACTAATATGCTTGTTGCAATTCCACCAGTTATATTTATTTTAATTATTGCGCTAATAGCGTTCTTTGCAACAAAAAGGAAATTTGGTTTAGCAGTATTCTCAATAGTCGGTTTGCTCTATATATACAACCAAGGCTTATGGGATGAGCTAATGAATACGATAACTCTTGTCATATTTGCAAGTATTATTGCCATCATCATTGGTATTCCATTTGGGATATTAATGTCTAAAAGTTCAATTGCAGAAGCCATTATTAAACCGGTACTAGATTTTATGCAAACAATGCCTGGTTTTGTTTATTTAATCCCTGCTGTAGCTTTCTTCGGTATTGGTGTTGTACCAGGGGTTTTTGCTTCAGTAATTTTTGCACTACCGCCTACAGTTCGTTTTACCAACCTAGGTATTAGACAAGTACCAAAGGAATTAGTAGAAGCTGCAGATTCTTATGGTAGTACAGGATGGCAAAAGTTAATAAAAGTAGAACTGCCACTAGCAAAATCTACAATTATGGCAGGTGTTAACCAAACCGTACTTCTATCATTATCGATGGTTGTTATTGCATCAATGATTGGTGCCCCTGGATTAGGACGGGAAGTTTTATCTGCTTTGCAACGTGCTCAAGTTGGAAATGGCTTTGTTGCAGGACTTAGTCTTGTTGTATTCGCCATTATTATTGACCGTTTAACGCAAAGCTTAAATAAAAAGAAATCATAGAGAGGGAGATTGGATGAACTTAAAAAAATTGAAAATAATGGGTTTAGCATTAGGTATGGGTGCATTGCTCGCTGCTTGTAGCGGTTCCGATGAAGGAGCAAAGGATTCAGAGAATGCGGCTACAAAAAACGAATCAAAAGAAATTAATTTGGCCTATGTTGAGTGGGATACAGAAATTGCTTCAACCCATGTAGTAGGAAAAGTGTTAGAAGACTTAGGTTATGATGTATCACTAACTCCACTTGATAATGCGATTATGTGGGAAGCTGTTGCAAACGGGGAAGCCGATGCGATGGTAGCAGGATGGTTACCGAATACCCATGGCGCACAATATGAACAATATAAAGATAGTTTAGTAGAATTAGGCGAAAATTTATCCGGTGCTAAAATTGGCTTAGTCGTTCCTTCTTATATGGATGTTGATTCGATCGAAGATTTAACAGATGAAGCAAACAAAACGATTACTGGTATTGAACCAGGTGCAGGGGTTATGGCCGCAACGGAACAAGCGTTAGAAGAGTATGAAAACTTAGCAGATTGGGAGCTACTGCCATCTTCTTCTGGTGCAATGACTGTAGCTTTAGGTCAAGCAATAGAGAATGAAGAAGACGTAATTGTTACAGGCTGGTCTCCACACTGGAAATTTTCATCATATGATTTGAAATATTTAGAAGACCCTAAAGGTGTATTTGGTGGCGAAGAAACAATTAACACATTTGCCCGTCAAGGGTTAGAAGAAGATATGCCTGAAGCTTATCAAGTATTGGATGCTTTCCATTGGACAACAGAAGATATTGAATCCGTAATGCTTGAAATTAATTCAGGGGTTGATCCAAAAGAAGCTGCTGCAAACTGGGTTGAAGAAAACGCAGACACAGTAGCTGAATGGACAAAAGGCGTAGAGTAATAGAGTAATAGAGTAACTTATACAAAGATACATGATTAGTTTCCGATAAAAAATCTATATTCATTGCGTATGATAAGAAAATGACTGTCATTGCAAAAAAATAAAAGGAGTTATCTAAACATTAGATAACTCCTTAAATTATAAGGAGTTAGAAAAATTGAAGAAATTAAACTTATTGAATATAACCCTTGGTATATTTGTTACTCTGCTATTGACTGGCTGTGGCAGTGATTCAGCGACAGACACAAAAAATAATGGAGAGGTACAAGGAAGTAGTTCGAATCTAGGCGAACAGTTAAACTATAAAATTACAGGAATAGAACCTGGAGCCGGAACGACAGAGCTTGCTCGAAACACTTTAGAGGAATATGAAAACTTGGATGGGTGGGAACTTTTAGAAAGCTCCACTGCAGGTATGTTATCCTCATTGGATAAAGCCATAAAAAATGAAGAACCAATTATTGTAACAGGTTGGACTCCCCATTGGATGTTTGCTAATTATGATTTGAAATATTTAGAAGATCCAAAAGGTACATTTGGCGGAATTGAAAATATCAATACAATTGTAAGAAAAGGTTTCAAAAAGGAGATGCCAGATGCTTATAAAATAGTCGATCGATTTTATTGGGAACCAAAAGATATGGAAGAAGTCATGTTTGCTGCTCAAGATATTTCATTTGAAGAAGCAGCAAAAAATTGGGTTGAAAAAAATCAAGATCAGGTTGCTGAATGGACGGAAGGAACAGAGAAAGTAGACGGTAAAGAGATTGAATTAGTATCAACACCATGGGATACTGAACGTGCCTCGGGTAACGTGTTAAAAACAGTATTGGAACAGCAAGGGTATAAGGTAACATTAACACCTGTCGACCCGGTTATTATGTTCCAAGCGATTGCGACGGGGGAAGGCGATGTATCGGTTGCTCCTTGGTTACCGGCAACTCATGCTTCTTTTTATGAACAATATAAGGAAGATATCGTGGATCTAGGTGAAAACTTAACAGGTGCAAAGATTGGTATGGTTGTACCTAAATATATGCATATTGATTCAATCGAAGATTTACAGCCTAAAGAATAATTAATCAACTAACAATAATGAGATAAAAAATGTACTTTCCGATTTCGGAAAGTACATTTTTTTATACAATCCACCATGTGAATAAAGTTAATAAAATGGAAGTAAAGAGCAGGGTGAGAAATGGTTTTAATGCATTTTTCTTTATTTTTCTTAAATCAACGGACATCCCTAAGGCGGCCATTGCCACCGTTAAAAGAAAGGAAGCAATAGCGGCAATGTTTTCTTGAAAGGATATTGTCATCCAACCTTTTTGTAACCCGATGGTACTGATAATAGAAACAAGAATGAAACCGAATAGAAAGTATGGGAAGGATGCTTTCTTTTTAGCGTTTTTCCTTTTCATTGAAACAATGAAGACAATAATCAACGTTATAGGAAAAAGAAGTAACACACGACTTAACTTACTTAAAATTGCTGGTGTTAACGATTCATCTCCGTAGGATGAACCAGCAAGTAGTGCATGGGCAATTTCATGGAGACTAAATCCGACCCACTGGCCATATATATCAGGGGGCATATTGGTTAACGTTGCTATAACAGGTGCAAACAAAGCAAATATCGTTCCTACACAAGCAATCATTCCAATAGCTAGTGCTGTATCCTCTTCATCCGAATCAAGGATGGAAGATACTGCGCCGATTGCAGCAGCTCCACATATCCCAGTGCCAGATCCTAGTAAAAGTAAAAGTTTATGATCGACTCCAAAGGCTTTACCGATAGTAAAAGTCATAAAGAGAGCAAAAATAATGACAATCGTTGCGCGGAAAAGTAGAGGAAATCCTTCATCGACAATCATTTGAATATTTAGTCGTACTCCATATAAAATAATCGCTAAACGTAAAATCATTTTGGAAGAGAATTGAATACCGCTTCGAAGGGTTTCGGGATATTGAAATACATTACGATAAATAATAGCTAGTAAAAGGGCAATTGCCACTGGCCCTATAAAAGAAAAAATGGGGATTAAACTTATGCTATAAGCTAAAAAAGTAATAAAAACCATCAATAAAATGCCTAAATAAAATCCAGTCGTTGTATATTTGGTCATACAATAATGCCTCACTTTCAACTACAATGGTAATATGGATGGAGTATAAACAAAAATTAATTATATTGATGAAATATATAAGTGATTGCTTATGATAGGGGAATTTATGAATCAAAAAATAACGGTATTTTTAAAAATTGTTGAGCTTGGCAGTTTTTCAAAGGCTGCAGAATCTTTATATATGACCCAACCGGCTGTCAGTCAATTTATTAAGAGTTTAGAAAAGGATTTAGGGGTTATTTTGTTTGATCGGTCGTCTAAGTCGTTACATTTAACCGCAGCAGGGCTAGTAGCCTTTCAGTATTGTTTGGAAATGAAGAAACTATCCGATAATATGACTCAATCTTTAAACGAATTAATGAATGTAGTTAAAGGTCCACTCATGATAGGAGCTAGTTATTCCTACGGAGAATATATTCTTCCTTCTAAATTAGCGGAATTTATAAAACGGTATCCGTTAGTAAAACCGAGTGTCCAAATAAAAAATACATCGGAAATCGCCCAGGAAATGATAAATAAAAAAATTGATATTGGAATTATAGAGGGGATCATTGAACCATCTCGTATTGTATGTGAAAAACTTACAACGGATAGAATGGTTGTTGTCTCAAATGAACCGAATACAGAGATTGGCCATGAAACAACTTGGATAGCACGGGAAAATGGTTCAGGTACCCGTTCTGCAACAGAACGTTTTTTTGAGAAACATCATTTGGAACCGAACAAAGTGTTGGAATTTGGTAGCACCCAATTAATAAAAGGCGCAGTAGAAGAAGGGGTAGGAGTAACGTTATTATCGAAATGGACTGTACAGCAAGAAGTGGCAAATAAAAAGTTATTTATCGTGGATGAAGAAAAATTTTTTTACGAACGGGATTTTTATATGATTTATTTAAAAACACCTTTTCAATCAAAAACGACCGAAATGTTTTTAAAATTTATACGAGAAACATCAAAAAAAGGTGATGAATTAGTTTAAATTCATCACCTGAACTTATTTATTAATGTGATCATAACCAACTACAGTCCATATACCAGTAGGATCTTGTCGAACTAGTCTTTTTAAATAAACGTATTTAATTAATGTTTGTGTATCGTTGACTTCAACAATGGCTGAATCCATTGTGCTGTGTAAAAGCTTAAGACTTTCTTTTGGAATCGGATAATCTCCCTCTATACCTTCAGGGGATATTTTTAAACTAACAAAAACTTGTGTCGTAGCTATAGGATCTAAGCGCCAAGGAGAATGTCCCTCATCTACACTTTTTTGAGTATTTTTTTCTTCCGTTAAATCATAAGGTACCTCTACTTGTGGGTTGATATCATATTCTTTCGCTTGAACAGGAAAGATAATATTATTGTATATATCGACACTTTCTAGTTCAATGATGAGCTGATTGGATTCAAGATATGCAGGAATAGCATTTCCCTCTATAATGTCCACAGTTAAAACCTCCGTCTTTATTAGGAATGTTAAGACATTACCGTTATTATTTACAGTAAGTTCTTTTTTATGAATGACCTTCTTACAAAAGACTGTTGTTGCTTCTCATAGTATCAATCGAATCCGCATTTTATGGAGTAGTCATTATGATATAAAACAAACATCCCGATATATAGTTGAAGGTTATATGGAATTAAAGTGAATTATCCTTTTCAAGTATTGTGCCAATATATTAGGAAATAATACATTATTAGATTCATGTATTTTTTTATTCTTTTATAAAACGTGATTTGATAACAGTTAAAGATGGTTTTTGTATTCGTTTAATCAACCATTCGTCTTTTATAAAGGAAGAAGGTAAATAACCATGTGATGATTGCCCAAATAAGTATCGTCATAATGGGAATTAGAACATCAAAAGATGTATAACTTCCTTCTATTGACGCTGCTAATAATATGATTTGAGTACTCGGTAACCATTCTGCCACCTGTAATGCAGGAATTTTTTCAGCTAATACCGTTACAAAAGGACCGAAGGAATACAATAATATAATTGGTAAAATCACAACGGAAGCTTCTAAAATTGTTTTTGTAAAAAGTGCACCTAGTGTTCCTAAGCCAGTATAAAAAACAATCGAAAGGAATAACGCAATTCCTAAAATAAGCCAATTTCCAGGTTTATATCCGACTAGAAAAATCGAAAGTAAGACCGTAAGAGCTGAAATGGACAATACGAGTAAACTTTTTCCTAATAATATATCCAACAATGTAGCCGGTGATAACATTAAACTACGAAGAGTATTTCGTTCTTTTTCTTCTGCGATTAAACAACATTGTACAAAGGCAGTAACGGAAGAAAAGGTTAAATTAATGGGCAAAAAGTATGCCTGTAAATTATTTACATCTGTTTTGTTGTAAATAAAAGCCATAATTAGAGGTAAAAGAACCATTATTGAAACGGCATAATTCCGTGAAAACTCTTTATAATCTTTAATGAAAATTGCTTGAATACGAGAAAAATTCATATTAAATCACTCCCAGTCACTTGTAAGAATATGTCCCCTAAAGTCGGTTCGTTCGTATAAATACGAGAGATCAATCCACTTCTCATCCAATCGTATACTTTTTTTGCTTCATCCTTACAATTTTCAATACAATGGACACTGCCATCTACTAACTCTACGGTAATCGTGTCATTACCAAACTGTTTTTTTAATTGCTGGGGTGAACCAATCGCTCGGATTTTCCCTTTGTGTAAAAAAGCAATTCGATCACATAAAGTTTCTGCTTCACTCATATCGTGGGTTGTTAGAAAAATCGTCGTACCCATTTCGTTAAGTTTCCTCAATCCGTTATAAATATGTTGTGTATTTACGGGATCAAGGGCAGAAGTAGGTTCATCTAAAAATAACAATTCAGGTTTATGCATAATCGAACGAGCTAACGTAACCCGTTGAATCATACCTTTCGATAATTGGCTTACCTTTTTCTTTCTCTCATCGTATAAATTGACAAATTCTAATGCCTCTTTCACGGAACTAATTGGTAAGTTATACAACTTACTATAAAGTTGTAAATTTTCCTCCACTGATAACCTTAAATATAGTCCACTATTATCTGTTAAAATACCAAAACGTGCTCTATTGGAACTTTTTTGCATTTCTTTAGCATCTTTTCCAAATACAATTGCTTGCCCTTTTGTTTTTGTTAATTGGGCGGTTAAAATTTTGATAGTAGTAGTTTTACCTGATCCGCTAGGTCCTAAAAATCCGAATATTTCTCCTTTTTTAATACTAAACGATACATCGCGTAATGCAGCTTCTTGGTGAAAATGTTTTTGTAAATGTTGAACATCAATTACGTACGTCATTCTCGTTCCTCCTATTAGGTTGAATTAACCTAACAATAAATAGAAACAACGAATATTGCAGTATATTTCCGGTGAAAGGAGTTATTTTTTGATAAAAGGTGTCAAAATTTCTATAAATGGACGATGAAAATTTCCCAGGAAATTGGTCAAATCCCTATAATACGTTTTAATTCGACTAATTTATTTTTAGACAATGGGACAATGTTTTCTTCGGAAGTATGAAGAGATAAACTGTAACTATTACGTGTCCAGGTAATGATTTCTCTAACCTTTTGCAAGTTTACAATATAGGAACGATGGCAACGGAAAAAGCCGAAAGGTGTTAATTTCTGTTCTAATTCATTCAAAGTCATAGAACAAGGATAACCTTCTCCGCCAACATAAACCGAAACTTCTCCTTCAACACTTTCAATATAATCAATTTCAGGAGGATTAAATAAAATGATTTTTTCATTTCGCTTCGTTGGTATTTTTTCAAAGCGAATTGGGCCCGTCTCCGATTTTTCAATCATTAATGGTTCTTCCTCTTTTACGTCTAACTTATGTAAGCCTTTAGAATCTAATCGGAATACGAAATCACTCGCTAAAAAAACATCTTCCATATTATTTGATAACAATATGACAGTTTTTTGTTTTTCTTTTAGTGACAGAAGGCAGTTCAAGACAGTCCTTTTAGAATGCTCATCTAAGTTTTGAAAAGGTTCTTCAATTACCTGAATTGGCTTTTCGTTTATGTAACAAGGGATTAATCGCAACCTTTGTTTTTCACTATATGTTAATTTTTCTAATCTTACATTTCTTCGATCAATGAAATCCAGCAATTGTAATAAACTGGTATTCTCTACTGATGAATGGTAAAGACCTTTCACAAAATTAATGTATTCATTAACAGTTAAGCGATGATACATCCCATTTTCTCTTAGCTCGATATGTATTTTTGAATAAGAAGCAAGTTGTTTTGTTAAATAGTTAATTTTTGCGACATCTGAGTAAATCCCGAAGATGGACTCTTTCTCCAGTTGCATTTCAATCTTTGGGGAGATTAAATTCCCTTCTATAGCAAAGGCATCAATTGTAATAGCCAAATTTTTTTCCATAGTAAGGCCTCCGATTTTTATAAAAGTTAGACTCTAATATGATTATACACAAAAGGAAATAACGGGAAAGTTTACTATTTCTTGATAAGTAAAAGCATAAAGACGCCCGTTAAAAGGAAACGAGCGTCTAGTCATGATTATTTTATTGGAATCCAAATTTCTGAGTAACAATTTGGATCGTTTGGATCATCATCTGAATATACTTCTAACTCAGTAGTTCCTGCCTGTTCGTATGGGTTGGAAGGGAACCATTCAGAATAAATTTTCTTCCAAGTATCTTGCATTGCATGGGGCATTGGTCCATGAACTTCAAAAATAGCCCATTTAGATGAAGGCACTTCGTAGGTTTCGAATCCTTCTGGTACTTCGCCATTATAGGCAGTTGCAATCCAATAATCCATTAATTTTTCATCTTGTTTATATTTCTCTATACTACAGACTCCAAGAATTCCTTTTACTTCTCCGTTATTTAATTCAAACAACCGATCATTCGTTCCATCCTTGTGTACATCATTCCAAAACTGAGGTATGTTTTGGGTGTTCTCCCCGTTTTCATAATTATACGTTCGTTTTACACCAACAATTTGAAATGCTTCTTTTTCAATAATACGGTAGTTCATAGGTACTGCTCCCTCCAATTGAATTTTAATAACGAGGCGATTATAGGATTGTAGCGTTCCCTTTTTCTTACGTGCTTCTGATGGAGAAATACGATGTTGCTTTCGAAAAGCTTTTGTGAAGGACTCAGGTGTTTCATATCCATATTTAAAAGCGATGTCGATGATTTTCTGATCTGTATTGATCAGTTCTTGTGCTGCTAGTGTTAAACGCCGTCTACGTATATAATCGCTAACAGTAATATCTGTTAATATTGAAAATGTACGCTGAAAATGAAATACAGAAGAATTAGCAGCTCGAGCAATTGATTCGATTGTCAGTTCATTGTCTAATAAATTCATTTCTATATAATGTATTGCTTTTTGAATGGACTCTAGCCACCCCATAATGCTCACCTCTATTGTTATCATAATTTGTAATAAATACGTATTCTTGTCTTTTTGTGCTTTCATCGGACAGGTTTAAAATAATAATGAACTACCCGAAAAAGATAATTTAGAATTTTCTATCAATATTATATATGACTTCGTGTACAATGGAAGAAAACTATTTTTAAGGGTGGAGAAATGAGAAAAATCCATTATAGTTGGATTATTCTAACGGTTACATTTATTGCAATTATTGTAGCGGGGATAATTCGTTCATCTTCGGGGATATTTATCGATCCATTTGAAATGGAGTTTGGTTGGGATAGGCCAACGATCTCTTTTGCCTTTGCTATATGCTTGTTTTTATATGGTTTTTCAGGACCTTTTATGGCAGCCTTTGTAGATGTTTTTGGTTTGAAGCGGATGATGCTTTATTCGATGGCTCTATTAGCAGTAGGATTAGGTTTAACGTTTGTTATGCAAAGCAAATGGCAATTAATACTCATTTGGGGCATCATGTTAGGAGTCGGCTCTGGATTATTTTTAACAGTCCTAAGTACACAAGTAGCGAATCGATGGTTCGTGAAAAGAAGGGGACTTGCTGTCGGTATCTTAACAGCTGCTACGGCTACAGGGCAATTAATTTTATTACCGGTCTTAGCCGCATTTGTAGACAATTATTCGTGGCGCTCTGCCATTGCACTTATTTTCTTTTTAAGTATCGTGATGCTTGTTGTAATTGCGATTTTTATGAAGAGTTGGCCAGAGGAAATAGGAATCGCCCCTTATGGTCAAGAAAAACAGTTAGAACCTGCCCGTTTATCAACAAATCGAAATCCTTTTAAGATGGCGATATTTTCATTGATTGAAGGGTTAAAGATGAAGGAATTTTGGTTGCTTGCAGGAAGTTTCTTTATATGTGGTTTATCTACAAGCGGTATTATTGGAACTCATTTTATTTCCTATTGTGTTAGTTTTGGTATTCCTTTAGTGACAGCTGCGGCAATGTTATCATTTATGGGAGTATTTGATTTAATTGGAACGACTATCTCCGGTTGGTTATCCGATCGTTTTGATAATCGCTGGTTATTATTTTGGTACTATTTGCTTCGAGGGTTTTCTCTAGTCTTTTTACCCTTTGCCCTTGCACAAGGTTCTTATACATGGCTTGTCATTTTTTCCATTTTTTATGGTTTAGATTGGATTGCTACAGTACCACCAACGATAGGTCTAACCCGGCAAAAGTTTGGGATTGAGAAAAGTGCAATGATGTATGGATGGATTACTGCGGCACACCAAGTGGGAGCAGGGGTAGCGGCTTACTCAGGTGGTGTCGTATATAAAGTGTTTGGTTCTTACATGTGGGCGTTCGCCTTGGCAGGAGCTTTTTGTTTATTAGCTAGTTTATTTGTTATTCTCATAAAAAAACAAGCGCCAAAGGAAATTGTTTAGTTTTTCATTCTATAGGAATAGATGATATGATACTTACAGCAACTTAAAAAGGAGCATGAATGTGGGGAAAGTATCAAAAAGAGCTGCAAGCATTTTATATATGAAAGAACATGAAACACTTTTTTCTTGTCCGATTTGCCAAAAGGAGATGCATGTAAGTGACGATGGCCATGTGTTATGCCGTAATCATCATTCCTTTGACATTGCAAAACAAGGCTATGTAAATTTCATGATTAAACCTTTCACATCCATGTATAGTAAAAGTTTATTTGAATCTCGTCAGGAAGTTATGAATAGTGGTTTATATGAGCCAGTACAAAAGGTCATTGCGAAATATGTAGGGAACCAGAGTGAGACGATATTAGATACCGGCTGTGGTGAAGGTTCTCACTTAAATAAAATAATAAATGAATTGGAACAACAAGTTATAGCTGTCGGAATTGATATTTCAAAGGAAGGCATCCAGTCTGCAGCAAAGTTTTATGAACAAAAAATTTGGTGTGTAGGGGATTTAGCTAATAGTCCGTTTAAAGAACAATCCTTTGATTGTATATTAAATATTTTATCCCCTGCGAATTACGGTGAATTTAGCCGTTTGTTAAAAGATAAGGGGAAATTGATAAAAGTAGTGCCCCAATCAGACTATTTAAAGGAAATTCGTAGACAAGCCTTTGCGAATTCAGAAAAAGAATATTATACGAATGAGCAAACGGTAGAGAGATTTAAAGAACATTTTGCTAATGTCCAACAGGAGCGTATTACATATACAATGCCACTAGAAGAACAGCTCGTTCCAAAACTTCTAGAAATGACGCCCCTTGGTTGGCACTTAGAAAAGGATATTTCTTTAAATGAAATTACAATTGACCTTGAAATATTAGTTGGAGAAATAACAAAATAAACTATAGATATAATAAAAAAGGTAGGAATGTAGAAGTGTTATATGATATTGGAGCTAAACTTGTAAATGTATTTTTAATGCTTAATGGCTCAAAGGCAAAGGTATATGGTAAAGAAAATTTACCAAAGGAAGGCGGATATATTATCGCCTGTACTCATAATGGTTACGTAGATATTTTAAACTTAGGAGTGTCATTATACCCTCGGCACATTCACTTTATGGCTAAGAAACAATTGTTTGAAGGGAAGTTTGGCTCAATTATTGCCAATTTGAATGCTTTCCCTGTAGATCGCGAAAACCCGGGTCCAAGTGTTATTAAAATTCCACGTCAACTAATAAAAGAAGGAAAAGTGGTCGGGATCTTCCCTAGTGGAACACGATCAACGGAAAATACGGAGTTAAAACAAGGGGCGATTACAATTGCCCAATTATCAAAAGCTCAAATTGTTCCAGCTGCCTATGTTGGACCAAGAAACGTTGGCGAAGTATTTAAACGTCAAAAAGGTTATCTTATTTATGGGGAACCATTTACAGTTGGAAGTGGTAAAGAGGCAAGGGACGAATCAACTCAATTTCTAGAAAAAGAGCTGGAACGTTTAACAGAACAATTAAACTCTAAAATTAAAAAATAATGTACATGCACTTTCCATCATAGGAAAGTGCTTTTTATAAGGAGGAATAAAAATGAAACGGGTTCTTTTTGTTTGTTTAGGGAATATTTGTCGTTCACCAATGGCTGAGGCGGTTATGCGTCACTTAGTGGAGAAGAAAGGATTAAGCGATCAAATTAAAGTAGATTCGGCAGCAACAAGTTCTTGGCATATCGGAGAGCCTCCCCATAAAGGAACTAAAGCTAAACTGAAAGAGTTTGGTATATCAACTAGCGGTATGAAGGGAAGACAACTCGATAAAGAAGATTTTGAAACATTCGATTACATTATAGGAATGGACAATAGTAATGTGAGTAATATTCGACAAATGTTAGGCCAGCCTGACCATCCGAAAATCTTTAGATTTTTAGATTTAACAGATCACAAAAAGGATGTACCAGATCCTTACTATACAGGGGATTTTCAAGAAACTTATGAACTGGTAGTGGATGGATGCGAAGCACTACTAAATAAGATTTTAAAAGAGAAGTAGGTTGGAATATGATACCTTTCTCTTTGTCAATCGAATGGTGTATAATATTACAGTCTCATATCATTTAAAGGTTTATCATATATGCCTTAAAATATAGTTATTAAAATGGAAAGAGAGTGAATCCAATGGGTCGTAAATGGAATAACATTAAAGACAAGAAAGCCGAAAAAGATAAAAATACAAGTCGTATTTATGCAAAATTTGGTACGGAAATTTATGTAGCAGCTAAAAAAGGTGAACCAGATCCGGAATCTAACTCAGCTTTAAAATTTGTATTAGAACGTGCCAAAACATATAATGTGCCAAAACATATTATCGATAAAGCAATTGATAAAGCAAAAGGTGCCGGCGGAGAAGATTATGACGAGTTACGCTATGAAGGATTTGGGGTTGGCGGAACGATGGTTATCGTAGATGCTTTAACAAACAACGTTAACCGTACTGCTTCAGATGTACGTGCTGCTTTCGGTAAAAATGGAGGAAATATGGGTGTAACAGGTTCTGTTACTTACATGTTCGATTCAACAGCAGTATTCGGTATTGAAGATAAAACAGCAGATGAAGTATTAGAAATATTATTAGAAGCAGACGTAGATGCTCGTGACGTATTCGAAGAAGAGGGTACAGTTATCGTTTATGCAGAGCCAGATCAATTCCATGTAGCACAAGAGGCTTTAAAAGCAGCGGGTATTAGTGAGTTTACAGTTGCTGAGTTAACAATGCTTCCACAAACAGAAGTGACGTTAACAGGAGAAGATAAAGCGAAGTTTGAAAAAATGATTGATGCATTAGAAGACTTAGACGACGTACAACGTGTCTACCATAATGCCGATTTAGGTGAATAAGTACAGGTATAGTTTTATAGTTAAAAAGAAAAGGAACCGGTAGCTACTTGCTACTGGTTTTTTTGTGGAAAAGAGTAAGATTTGCTTAATTGAAATGCTTTTGTTTAAATTTCATCGAAAAGGGTCGATAAGAACTTTGAGTAATTTATTTAAAGGAGTTTTTATACTATGAACAAGGGGAAACGGTTATCAAGACAGATTCTCTTCATTATTATCGTTGTTTTTGTTTTATTATTAGGCATTTATACTTTTACAATGATGTATAATTCGAGAGAATCAGTACAGGAAGCGGTCGGGGAAAGAACGGTTGAAATCGCTAATAATATGTTGAACTTTATCGATGTTGAACAATATAAAGAATTAGCGGCGAATCCGGAGGAAAACGACTTATATTGGGAGTTAAGAGAACAATTAAACAGTTTACGTGAAATGAATGGTGTTCTTTATGCCTATACATATGCAGTTCCTGAAAAAGGGGAAGAGGTCACATTTTTAGTAGATGGTATGCCTGCAGATGATACGGAAAATGCAGCTGCTATTGGTGATAAGTCTGGATCAACTACCTACGAACATTTACAAAAAGCATTGAAAGATGGATCCTACCATTCTGATTTATTAAGTAGTGATTTCGGTGAATATATTTCAGGTACAGTACCGATGAAAGATAAAAATGGTGAAGTCGTTGCCTTTTTAGGTGTTGATATTGATGCTTCCTATGTGGATGAAGTAAGTTCAAATGTAATGATGGGAATTGTTCCAAAAATCGGAGTCATCTTTTTAATCATTATATTGGTAGGGTTATATATTGTTTATCGTTATGTAAATAAATCTTTAAAACCATTAGATGTGTTAAAAGAAGCATCGAATCAATTATCCGAAGGAAATTTAAAAGGTGTCAATGAAACACTATCTACTTTAAAGTTAAAACAAAATAATGAAATTGCCATCTTTTCTAAAACCTTTTCGCAAGCTTTAAACAATTTGTCCCAATCATTATTGAAAATAAATAGTAAATCAAAAAATTTGGAACAAGTAGTTGTAGAATTGGAAAATGCAGCGACTCAAGTAGGAAAGTCGACTACGACCATTGCTTCTAGCATTATTGAAATTGCTTCTAGTAGCGACCAACAAGAAGAAAGTAATAAAGAAGTGACACAAGCGATGAATGAAATGTCCATTGGTATTCAACGGTTGGCGGATACAACTTCTGAAATTGCCGAGTCATCTACTGAAATGACAAGTTTAGTAACTACAAGTGTAGAACATGCCCAACAAGTTGTCTCTCAAATTCAAAATGTGGAGACATCCGTTGTACATACAGAAAGCTATGTACGGGAAATGGGAGAAAAATTCAGTTCTATAAAAGAGATGGTTTCGATTATTACGAACATTGCTGATCAAACGAATCTCCTTGCATTAAATGCTGCTATTGAAGCTGCGCGGGCAGGAGAAGCTGGGAAAGGCTTTGCTGTCGTTGCTGATGAAGTTCGAAAACTTGCGGAAATGTCGAAAAGCTCTGCCGATGATATTCAAAACCATCTTCAAACATTCGTGCTAATTAGTAATAAAGCTTTAGAAGAAATGGAAAATAGCACAGAAGAAGTAAAAATGGGGAACCAGTCGGTTATGGAAATTGGTCAAATGTTGAATCAAATTTTAACAGTTGTATCCGCAGTAAACTCTAAAATACAAGATGACTCAGCCGTAATTGAACAAATGTCTGCAAGTTCAGAGGAAATATTAGCATCTACGGAAGAGATGAATAAACTTGTATCCAATACGACGAATCAAACAAAAGAAGTGGCAGGATCAACGGACGTTCAAGTTAATATGGTCGATAAACTTGAAGAAGTTGTTGCGTTACTTGAATCAACTTCTAAAGAAATGATTGAAGAAATAAGTAAATTTAAAATTTAATTATTTGAAAAGTACATTCATTTTTAAATGAGTGTACTTTTTATCTTGTAGGTAGAAAACGATTCTATTAAGTTTAAAAATTATCAGAATAGTTGCTCTTTTGGAAGAAATCGTTAATAATAGATAATGAAGTGAATTGTGAAAAGTAGAGGGGTGCAAAAGATGGTTACATTCAAGGATTATGAATATAAAAGACCAAACTTAGATGAACTAAAGAAAAATATTCGAGAATTAATCGAACAGTTTAAAAATGCTAATTCTGTTGAAACTCAAAGTGAAATTATTAAAAAAATTAATGCTTTCCGAAATGATTTTTCTACACAAGCCAATTTAGTATATGTACGGGCTTCAATTGATACAAATGATGAATTTTATCAAAAGGAACGGGATTATTTAGACGAAATTTCACCCCAATTTGAAGAACTTACTTTTGAATACTATAAAGAACTTGTTAATTCGCCTTTCCGAAAGCAATTAGAAGAAAAATGGGGAACACAGCTATTTGCGTTAGCTGAAAATCAAATTAAAGCCTTTTCTCCAGAAGTCATTGAGCTAATGCAACAGGAGAACAAACTTGTTTCCGAATATAACAAGTTAGTAGCTTCTGCACAAATTGAATTTGATGGTAAAACATTAACACTTGCCCAACTAACACCATATGGTGAATCTACTGATCGAGAAGTCCGTAAAGAAGCGATGAAAGCACGTTTTAACTTCTTTGCAGAAAATGGGGAAAAGTTTGATGAAATTTATGATAAGCTAGTTCATCTTCGCCATCAAATCGCAACGACCCTCGGTTATAAAAATTACGTTGAATTAGGCTATATCAATATGGATCGTATTGATTACAACGAAGAAATGGTTGCGAATTTCCGTGATCAAGTTCAAAAACTAATTGTACCTTTAGCAACAAAACTTTATGAAAGACAAGCAAAACGTATAGGAATTAGCGATTTTAAATTTTATGATGAAGGACTAAATTTTCTATCAGGTAATGCAAAACCACAAGGTGATCCTGCGTGGATCGTGGAAAACGGCAAAAAAATGTATGAAGAACTTTCCAGTGAAACAGGTGAATTTTTCAATTATATGATTGACCGTGAACTAATGGATTTAGAGGCGAAAAAAGGGAAAGAAAGCGGAGGTTATTGTACATTTATCGATAATTACGATTCACCGTTCATTTTCTCTAACTTTAATGGTACTTCCGGAGATATCGATGTATTAACACATGAAGCGGGTCATGCGTTCCAAGTTTATTCTAGTCGCAATATCGGGATACCAGAATATTTATGGCCAACATATGAATCTGCTGAAATTCATTCCATGAGTATGGAGTTCTTTACTTGGCCATGGATGGAATTATTCTTTAAAGAAGAAACAGAAAAATATAAATTCACCCATTTAAGTAGTGGATTACTATTTTTACCATACGGTGTTGCAGTCGACGAATTCCAACATGTAGTCTATAAAAATCCAGCAATGACACCTGCTCAACGGAAGCAGGCTTGGAAAGAAATCGAAGACAAATATTTACCTCACCGTGATTATGACGGTTATGAATATTTAGAGGCAGGTGGATTCTGGCAACGTCAAGGCCACATTTATGGTAGCCCATTCTATTATATTGATTATACATTAGCTCAAGTATGTGCGTTCCAATTTTGGAAACGTTCAAGGGAAGACTTTGAAGCAGCGTGGAAGGATTATCTTCACCTTTGTAGCTTAGGTGGTTCCATGTCATTTACTAAACTAGTAAAAGAAGCGGGATTAATTTCTCCATTTGAGGATGGTTGTGTGGAATCGGTCATCGATGCCATTGAAGAATATTTAAACTCCGTAGACGATGTGGCATTATAGTTTAAAAAACTCTCGAAAGTTAATCTTTCGGGAGTTTTTTTGTAGTTTCTTTCTATTTCATATTATAAAATCAAAAATAGTATATAATGGTTGAATAGGAAATTATGATTGTTGGAACAATGTGGAAAGGAGGTTGTGTAAATGACAAAAAAAGTATGGTTTCAAGTTGGTATAGGAATTATCATAGCACTTTTAATTATTAAATATGTTGTCGAAATTCATTGGATTTTTAATCCGATTTTTATCATTATTAAAACGATATTTATTCCGTTGTTGTTAGGCGGTGTACTTTATTACATATCTGAACCATTACAAAGAATTATGGAAAAAAAGGGTGCTCCAAGATGGGCGAGCATTTCTACAATCATCTTATTATTAGCAGGTATCGTAACAGGAATTCTTTTATTAATCGGTAATCCGATTTCGGAACAGGTAAACAATTTAGTGAAAAACGCTCCTTATATAGGAGATAAAATAATGGATACAGCAGACATAGTACTAGATAACAAAGATAATTTGCCTCCACAGGTAGAAAATTTTGTTGACTCTATTTCTAACTCGATTCAAGAAATTGCTATGACAGGGAGTAAATATATCGTCTCTTTTGTCAGCGGAACGTTTTCAGCAGTGTTTACTTTAATTTTAGTACCGTTCTTCTTTATTTATATGTTAAAAGACCATGAAAAGTTTGCGCCAAATATTTATAAAATCTTTTCAGGAGAAAGACGTACATGGGTAAAGGAAACTTTATCAGATATTGATAATGTATTAAGAAATTATGTTCAAGGACAAGTATTAATTAGTTTAATTTTAGCTTCGATGATGTTTATTGGATACTTAATTATCGATCTAGATTATGCACTATTACTATCGATTTTTGCATTCTTTATGAATATGATTCCATTTATCGGACCATGGATATCATTAGCGCCGGCTCTTGTCGTTGCAATTGTACAAGACCCAATTTTAGTTGTTTGGGTTGGGGTGATTACTTTAGTTGCTCAACAAATAGAAAGTAACTTAATTACACCTAATATTATGGGGAAAACATTAGATGTACATCCGTTAACCGTTATTACGATTGTTTTAGCAGCAGGTAATATTGGCGGCTTTATTTTCATTATTATCGCCATTCCAACTTATGCGGTTATTAAAGTTATCGTAAAAAATATTTACGAAGAACGGAAAAAAATAAAAGAGGCTGCTACTAAGACGGTATAATTACTAGTAGATATACGAAGGAGTTCATACATGTTATCATTTGAACAAAAGCAATCAATCATTGAATCGTTTCCTGAATTAATGAAAAAGGAAATTTCATTAAAACGATTAAACTATCATTTTGAAGAAAGCCTATACGAAAAAACGATTGTTGTTGAAAAGTTACATCCGAACGGTAATGGATTCGTTTACGTAGGAGACTTGCTAAAATATGAGAAGTTGGCAAATGATAAAGGCTTAGTCAACATTCGCGATTTTGATGAAAAATCATTACGGGAAATTATTCAGGATTCAATTGATTACTTGTCGGAAGAGACGGATACACCAATTGAAGAAACATGGGTTTCCCATGATGGGACCATTTTAACACTAGTTCATGATCAGTGGAATTGGGATATTTATCATCAAAATAATTTAGAAGAGTCCTTTGGAACCCGTGAGGCAGCGATGAATTATTTACAAGAAGAAGGATTTAAGTTGAAAAAATAAAAGGGGAAACATAATAATGAACGGGAAAAAAGTGGCCATTTATTTTGTTGGATTTATCGTAGTAGTTTGTTTATTAATAGTAATTGCGATGCAAATATTCTTCGCTACATATGAACCGAAAAAAGATACAACAAATAATGAAACTTCATTGTTAACTCCTGTTAAAGAGGGAGAAATAATTCGTTTATAATATCATCGAAAGGGCTAAAGTAATCTACTTTAGCTCTTTTTTATATAAAAAACCAAACGAAAGTTTTCGTTTGGTTTCATCAAATGATTAGAAGAATAGGTTAAGGATAAGGAAGAAAATTCCTGCCATCACCGCTGATATTGGCATTGTAATAATCCAAGTTAAAACGATTTTACGAGCAACTCCCCATTTTACACCTTTAACCCGTTGTGCAGATCCAACCCCCATAATAGCAGAAGAAATGACGTGGGTAGTTGAAACTGGTAAATGAATAAGTGTTGCACCGAAAATTACGGATGCAGATGCTAAGTCGGCAGCTGCCCCGTTTACAGGGCGGATTTTCATAATTTTACCACCGACCGTTTTGATGATTTTATAACCACCAACTGAAGTACCAAGACCCATTGCAATGGCACAGGCAATTCGTACCCATTCTTGTACTTCATCCGTTGATTGTAAGCCGGCAGCAATTAAAGCCATCGTAATAATACCCATTGCTTTTTGAGCATCGTTTGTACCGTGGGTAAAGGATTGAATAGCCGCTGTGAAAATTTGGACTGTACGGAAACCTTTATTTGTTCGATAAAGGTTGAAATTTTTAAAAATTACTTTAAATGCGGACATAAAGATAAATCCTATAGCTAATGCTAAAAATGGAGAAGCGATTAAACCGATGATAATACTTGAAAAACCACCGTAATTTAATATTCCAAATCCAGCTGCCGCAATAGCTGCCCCGGCAATAGAACCGATTAATGTATGGGAAGAACTTGATGGTATACCGAAATACCATGTTAATAAGTTCCAAGTAATAGCAGATAATAATGCTGCTAAAATAACGACTGTACCAGTTGTATCATCTGGCGTTACGTTCAATGAAAAGGGATCAACGATATCTTTTGCAATAGCCTTTGCCACTCCAACAAATGTAATTGCCCCTAAAAAGTTCATGACAGCAGCCAATAATACAGCAACCCGTGGTGGTAAAGCACGAGTTGATACGGAAGTAGCGATTGCGTTTGCTGTATCATGGAAACCGTTTATAAAGTCGAAAGCTAAGGCGAAGATTACGACTAATATTGTAAGTATTAATATAGTATCCATTTATAAAATCTCCTGATTCTACGCGTTACGCATAATAATTGTTTCTAATGTATTCGCTACATCTTGAGTAGAGTCAGCGATTTCTTCTAGTTGATCATAGATGTCGCGCATTTTAATTAGACGGATTGGATCCTTTTCATTTAAAAATAGTTGCTTTGTAGATGAACGTGAAATTTCATCACATTCGCGTTCATAATCCTTAATAAGGATAATATGTTTACGCATTGCAACTAAGTCCTTTTTATTTAAAAGATCTGTTGCTGCAACGATTTCATCGGCACTTTTTGAAATATAGTCTAAGAATTTTTCCATCGATTCATCGATTTCAATAAATGAAAACATTTCAAAATGTGCGATACAATGCTCTGCTCCATCAAGTACATCATCCATTTTGTTAGCTAAAGCTAAAATATCTTCACGTTCAATTGGTGTCATGAAAGATTTGTTTAACATAACGATTAACTCATGAATTAATTTATCGCCATCTGTTTCATACTTTTTCATTCGAACACTAAGTTCTTTTAAATCCGCTATGGAATTGATTTTAAAATCTCTTGCGTAATGAACAGCCTCTCTCATATTTTCTGCTATCTTGTGTAAAGATAAGAAAAATGGATCTGATTTTTTTGGACTAAACATGAAAATGCCCCCTGGTATATGTGCAAATTTTTAATAGTTATTTTAAACCTAAATAATCATAACAAAATTTTAAAAAAATCTATACACCTTAAATGTTTCATTTCACAAAATTTACATTGCTGTAACATAAAAAGAGTTCACAAATAGAAAAGCAAGCATATTAGAGTACGATTATTCTCCTACAATAATATACTTGCCCATTAATTTGATTTTATGAAGAGTTTTGAATTAAAAATACTGTTGAAGTTCTTTTTGTAAAAATGGTTCTGCAGATAAAAATTGAATAAACGAATTGTAGCGTTCAAGCTGTTCTAATGATGGTTTTTTTCCAGTAAAGTAAGCACGAATTAAAATATTTTTAGGTGTATGTTCGATATCGATGAACTCTAAAAGTTGTGTATCATAGCCGGCTAAAGTTAATATTTCCGCCCTAATGGAGTCAGTTGCAAGGGAAGCAAATCGTTCCTTAATTAAACCGTGCTGCATCATAATATCTAGGGCAGGTGCATTTAGTTGTCTATTTAATTCGTGCTGGCAACAAGGAACACTTAAAATAACTTTTGCTCCCCATTTAACGGCACGGGCCAAAGCCAGATCTGTCGCAACGTCACAAGCATGTAATGTTACAACCATATCCACTGCATTTTCATCATTATAATCATTAATATCACCCACTAAAAATTCAAGCTGATCATAATGTAGATCATGAGCAATACGATTACATTCTTCTATAACTTCTTTTTTCAAATCCAGTCCAGTTACTCGTATGTCTAATCCCTTTTCGATTTTTAAATAATGATATAAGGCAAAGGTTAAATAGGATTTTCCTGAACCAAAGTCAAGAATTCGAATTTGTCGATCTTTAGGTAAATGTTGTAATGAATCATCGATAAACTCAACGAAACGGTTAATTTGTCGAAATTTATCAAACTTCTGCTTTTTCACTTTTCCATCTTCTGTTTGAACACCAAGACGAATAAGGAAAGGATATGGTGTCGATTCATCAAGTAAATATTGCTTTTTACGGTTATGGGAAAGGTTAACTTGTTTTGCTTTTTCAAGTTTTTCAACTTTCCAAAGTACTTTATTTTTTTTCGACAATTGTATGTGTATTTTTTCATCCGTAAATTGGGCATGAATTTGACGAAATTGCTGTAATAATATATCGAAGGAATCGGAAAACTTTTCTAATAAAATATTTTCATGTTTTAAAATACGTTCGTATTGATATTCCAATTGAATATGGTAAAGCCCTTTTAGTTCAATTGGTTTTAACTTCACTCGTTTTAACTCGTTTGATTTTTGCCGTGGTTGGCTAAAGGTTGCATTAATTAATTGGTGGCTATTAATACGATTTAAAAATTGTTCTTTCATTTGTTCAAAGTCCATTTGAATCAGCCTCTACTTTTAAATTGTTGAAAATAGTTTAACATAGCTCTATTAACAAGTACTAAATTCTAGTTTTTATATTCATATATTGGACTATAAAATTAAATAATAATGGAAGTATATTGAAAATTTTATTTTTTAAAAAATCTTACATACAATTATTATGAAGTATGATAAATTATAAGCAAATAATAGTGTTTCTAGAATACGCGTTTATTTTCTATTATTCGACACTATTTTCAAAAAATTGAAATAAGGGGGATGGATTATGTCAGATCACGCTTTTCAATTGTTAGCCATTGTTATTTACATGCTAACAATGATTATTATTGGTTGGTACGCCTATAAAAGAACAACGAATTTAAATGATTATATGTTAGGCGGACGTGATTTAGGTCCAGCTGTCACGGCCTTAAGTGCTGGAGCAGCAGATATGTCTGGATGGCTACTAATGGGGTTACCAGGTGCAATTTATACTGCAGGTTTAGTAGAAGCATGGATTGCAATTGGTTTAACGGTAGGAGCTTGGCTAAACTGGTATTTTGTTGCACCTCGTTTACGGGTTTATACTCAAGTTTCGAAAAATTCCATTACGATTCCGAGTTTTTTAGATAACCGTCTTCGTGATAAGACGAAATTAATTCGTATCGTTTCAGGTATCGTTATTTTAGTATTCTTTACATTCTATGTATCATCAGGTATGGTATCTGGCGGTAAATTTTTTGAAAGTTCCTTTGGTTTTGATTACCATACAGGTCTATTAGTTGTTGCCGTCGTGACGGTTGGCTATACGTTATTTGGCGGATTTTTAGCCGTTAGTTACACTGACTTTTTACAAGGTCTTATTATGTTTTTAGCTTTAATATTAGTACCGACAATTGGTTTGTTTTTCACTGGTGGATTTGGCGATACAATCGACTCCATTCAATCGGTGAATCCAGAACACTTTAATTTGTTTGCTCAAACGGCAACAGCAGCTGGGATTATTTCTTCTGTTGCTTGGGGACTTGGTTACTTTGGACAACCGCATATTATCGTTCGATTCATGGCAATCAAATCGGTAAAAGAAACAAAACAAGCCCGTCGTATCGGTATTGGTTGGATGATATTAAGTTTATTTGGTGCAATTGGTACTGCACTAGTTGGATTAGCCTACTTCCAACAAAATGGTGGGAATATTGATGATCCAGAAACAATCTTTATTGTTATGGGGCAAATTTTATTCCATCCATTTATTGCTGGTATTATGTTAGCTGCGATACTAGCCGCTATTATGAGTACGATTTCTTCCCAATTGATTGTAACATCTTCGGCCCTTGTGGAAGATATGTATAAAGCGTTATTTAAAAAAGATGCGACGGATAAACATTATGTTTTCGCAGGTCGCTTAGCAGTTCTTGTTGTTTCAGTCGTTGCTGCAATATTAGGATGGAACCCGGACAGTTCAATTTTAGATTTAGTTGGATTTGCTTGGGCAGGATTTGGTGCAGCGTTTGGACCAACAATTTTACTTGCTCTATATTGGAGAAAGTTAACAAATGTTGGTGCGCTAACAGGTATGGTAGTAGGGGCTGTTGTTGCCTTTATTTGGGGACAAAATAAAGAGCTATCCGGTATGCTATATGAAATTGTACCTGGTTTTGCAATCAATTTAATTTTGGCGATTATTGTAAGTTTATTAACTTATAAACGAAATGATGAAATTGAAGATGAATTCGATGAAACTTTAAACTTGTTACATTCAGAAAAAGAGAAACAATAGAATTTTAAAAGACCTATAACATTCCTTTGTTATAGGTCTTTTCTTGTGTAAAAAGGGATATAATGTATGATACGATTGTGGAAAATACCCTACGTTAACAGGGAGGAATCTTTTAGTGACGAATATGCAACAGATTGAAACAATTATTGAAAAGGCCATTTTAGTTGGCGTTAATTTACAAAATGATCCTAATTTCCATTACTCAATGGAGGAGTTATCCAGTTTAGCTGAAGCTCTTGATGTGACGGTAATGGGGACAGTTACACAAAATTTAGAGCGGGTAAATCCATCCCATTATGTAGGAACTGGAAAAATTGAGGAAATAAAAAGTTTTATAGAAGAGTTAAATGGAAATTTAGTCATTTTTAATGATGAACTTTCACCTTCCCAAATAAGAAATTTAGAACATGATTTAGAAGTTAAAGTAATAGATCGTACGATGCTTATTTTAGATATTTTTGATCGCCGTGCAAAAACACGGGAAGCGCAAATGCAAGTCGAATTAGCTCAGCTTCAATATATGTTGCCACGACTAGTTGGGCTTCATGCTTCACTATCCCGTCAAGGTGGTGGCACTGGTGGAGGTTTTAGAAACCGGGGTGCTGGGGAAACAAAACTAGAGTTGGATCGGCGAAAAATTGAAGACCAAATTTCAAAGCTTCGTAAAGAGCTTGAAGGTGTGAAAGAACAACGGGAAACTCAAAGGAAAAAAAGAAGGAAAAACGAAATTCCAATTGTTTCCTTAGTGGGGTATACAAATGCTGGGAAATCAACAATAATGAACCGATTATTGAAAAAGATTGGACAAGAAGATAATAAACAAGTTTTGGAAAAAAATATGTTGTTTGCAACTTTAGATACTTCTGTTCGGAATATTGAGTTGCCAGATAAAAAGACATTTTTATTAACAGATACAGTTGGATTTGTAAGTAAGTTACCCCATCATTTAGTAAAGGCATTTCGTTCTACTTTGGAGGAAGCAAGAGAAGCAGACTTATTATTACACGTAGTAGATGTTTCTAATGCGCAGTATCGATTTATGATGGACGTGACGAACAAAACGTTGAGTGAAGTTGACGTAGAGGGGATTCCGACCATTTATGTATATAACAAATCGGACATTGCAAACGTAAAATATCCATTAATAAGTGGAGACAATATTTGGATTTCTGCCCAGGAAGATAGTGGTTTAGACGAATTAATCGAAATGATTAAACAACATATTTTTTCCAATTACGTTGAATGTGAAATGTTTATTCCTTTTGAGCGTGGCGATATCGTTTCGTACTTAAATACGTATGCACAAGTGAAAGAAACAGAATATGAAGAAAATGGGACTAGGTTAGTAGTTGAATTAAAAGAGTCGGATATGAAAAAGTATGAAAGCTTTGTAATAAAATAATGAAAATGGGTAACGATGTATTTGTCGTTGCCTATTTTTTTATAAATAAAAATTATTTTTATATACCTTTTAAAGTCCGTTAATAACAGTTCTTTAGTAAAAGATATAGATAATAAAGAAGAAATCGAAATTTCTAACTTTTTTATAATATATTGAAAAAACATTCATTTTGTTTTAAGGTAATAAAACGAGTTTTCAGACTGTGATTTCAATAATCTAAATTGTTTGAAAATATAAAAATATTAACGGAAGAGGGATTTCTTTATGTATAGTAAAGACGAAATTGTCAAATCCGTTCCTCAAAAAGGATTTTTTGGTCAACCAAAGGGCTTATTCACATTATTCTTTACTGAATTTTGGGAAAGATTTTCATATTATGGAATGCGTGCCATTCTTATCCTTTATATGTATTATGAATTGCACGATGGTGGATTAGGATTAGATCGAGGAACTGCGAACTCTATAATGGCTCTTTACGGGTCTTTAATTTATATGTCAGGTATTATTGGCGGTTGGTTTGCGGACCGCGTATGGGGTACACGTAAGACGGTATTTTATGGTGGAATATTGATCATGATTGGTCATATTGTATTAGCTTTACCATTCGGTCTTACTGCTTTACTCATTTCGATGGCATTTATTATTGTCGGAACTGGTTTATTAAAGTCTAACGTATCAACGATTGTTGGAGATATGTATGCTGAGGGAGATAATCGCCGTGACTCAGGATTTAGTATTTTCTACATGGGTATTAATATGGGTGCCTTTATCGCACCATTAATTATTGGTACTGTTGGGGAAAAATATAATTTCCATTTCGGATTCGGTTTAGCTGCTGTCGGTATGTTAATCGGTTTAATCGTTTTCTTTGTAACGCAAAAGAAATTTTTAGGACTAGCTGGTCTTGAAGTGCCAAACCCATTAACAGAACAAGAGAAAAAGAAAACAATTCGTAATGTTATTATTGCCATTATTGCCATTTTAATTGTAGGGTTCATTTTAAATGCTACTGGTAATTTAACAATGGCTGTGTTTAGTTTAATCATTACAACACTGGGTATATTAATTCCAACCGTGTTCTTCATTGTGATGTATCGAAGTCCTAAAACGACGAAAGATGAAAAATCTCGAGTATTAGCTTATATTCCTTTATTTATTGCTGCTGTTATGTTCTGGGCTATTCAAGAACAAGGAGCAACAATTTTAGCAACATATGCAGATACTCGTACGGATTTAACTGTGGGAAGCTTTGAAATCCCAGCATCTTGGTTCCAATCTCTTAACCCATTATTCATTATTATCTTTGCACCTATTTTTGCATGGATGTGGTTAAAACTTGGTAACCGTCAACCTTCTACTCCGAAGAAATTTGCTATTTCATTATTTTTTGCAGGTTTATCATTCTTAGTAATGATTATTCCAGCGAAAATGTCTGGCGGTACAGAACTTGTTAGCCCTTGGTGGTTAGTTCTTTCCTTCTTCCTTGTTGTAGTAGGGGAGTTATTATTATCACCAGTCGGTTTATCAGCAACAACAAAATTGGCACCAGCGGCATTTGCAGCACAAACAATGTCTTTATGGTTCTTAACTAGTGCGGCTGCCCAAGCGATTAATGCCCAACTCGTTCGTGTTTATGAAGCAGTAACAGAAATTACGTACTTCGGAACACTTGGCGCATTATCTATCTTTTTAGGTCTTTTACTATTAATATTAACACCAATCATTGCAAAGGCGATGCGCGGAGTAAATTAATAAATGAGGAAGTGTGATTCGTTCACACTTCCTTTTTTATTATTTTAGAAAAAAATGACACCCTTTCCATACTTATACGTAATAAATAATAGTAGCTATCCTATAAATAAAACAAATTATTAGTATGTAGCAAATTGTATAGAGAATTAGTTACAGAAATGAAAGAAGTAAAAAAGTAACATTTTGTATAAAATGATAAAAATAGTTAGGAAAATATTGTAAATACTGTTATCCTATGGTGTGTAAACTAAAGGTTTAATGAAAGGAAGGGTTTTTATGAAAAAATGGGGATACTTATTAATCGGTTTATTGTTATTCGTGTTAACGGCATGTAATAGCACGGCAGAACCACAGTCTGGTGCAACATCGAAAAGTAGCGATTTGACGTTGGAAGAAGTTTATAACAAAGCGATAGAACGACAAAATGAACTAAAAAGTGTCAGTGGCTCGATTGTAATGGACCAAACAATTGGTTTTGGAACTGGGGAAGAAAGTATTGAAATGACAACGAAGAGTGATTTGAAACTTGATATGGTTACAGATCCTATTTCCATGTATATGGATGGAACAATGACGATGGGAGAGCCAACAGCGGAGGGCGATGCATCGATGGATATGGAAATGTATATGTCCAAGGAAGGGATGTACATGTTTGATTCTCAAACTAACCAATGGGTGAAGCTACCATCTGAAGAGTTTGACGCGATTATGGGGCAAACAGCAAATCAAGTTAATACATCAGAACAGCTTGAACAAATGAAATCATTTATTAATGATTTTACATTTGAACAATCGGAAGATCAGTATATTCTTACTTTAGAAGCTGCTAGCGATAAGTTTACAAAGTATATGTTGGAGCAAATGAAAATTAATCAAACTTTAGGTCTTTCTGAAGAAGACACACAAATGCTTGAAAATACGAAAGTTGAGAATCTTAACTATAAAATTGAAATTGATAAGGAAACCTTTGATATGACGACAATGGATATGAATGTCACTTTCACGATGGATATCGAAGGTGAGTCAATGACAATTAAGACGGATATGGTAAGCAAATTTGATAACTTCAATGGTGTTAAAGAAATTACAATTCCTCAAGAAGTAATCGATAAGGCGGTTGACGTACAATATTAATAAACTTTTAAGCTTAACTCTAAAAGGGTTAAGCTTTTTTCATGAGACAAACATTAATAAATATAAGTAATACTTAAAAAAACTACATTTTACTAAAATTTGAAATATACTCTCTAATTTTTCAACTTCAAGTTATCGGCATTGATTTTTCGACTTTTTCAACTTATAATGAAATACGTACTCGAGGTTGAGAATCATTTTCATTACATACTTGAGAATAAATAGAATATGGGGATAAAAATGAGACTGTGGATGTTAATTATCGCAGCGATCATCCTGTCGTTTATCTCGCTATTTATTGGCGCGATTGATATAAAGCCAAGCGATTTACTTGACTGGCAATCAGAAGAAACACAAATTTTCTTAATCAGTCGTGTACCACGTCTAATGGCGATTATTTTAGCGGGGATTGGGATGAGTATCGCGGGCTTGATTATGCAAAGCTTAAGTCGAAACAAATTCGTTTCTCCAACGACAGCTGGAACATTAGATGCCGCTAAGTTAGGGATTCTCATTTCGATGCTGTTCTTTACGAATGTAACCTATACACAGCAAATTATTTTTAGCTTTGTATTTGCGTTAGTTGGAACTTTGCTATTCATGCAAATTTTAGATCGTATAAAGTTTAAAGATGCTATTTTTGTACCTTTAATCGGGATTATGTATGGAAATATTTTATCTTCCATTACAACATTTTTTGCTTATGAAGCTGATTTACTTCAAAATATTTCTTCTTGGTTAATGGGAAGCTTTACATTAGTAATATCTGGACGCTATGAATTACTATATTTAAGTATACCTGCTGTAATTTTAGCCTATTTATATGCAAACAAATTTACCGTTGCTGGTATGGGTGAAGATTTTGCTAAAAACTTAGGTTTAAGTTATAAATTCGTATTAAATATAGGGTTAATTCTCGTAGCAATTATCGCTACAACTGTCGTTCTCACAGTTGGTGTTATCCCATTCTTAGGATTAATCGTACCGAATATTGTATCCCTTTATTTAGGGGACAATTTACGAAAGACGATTCCACATACAGCCGTTCTCGGTGTTGTTTTCCTATTAATCTGTGACATTTTAGGGCGTGTCATTATTTATCCGTATGAAATACCGGTAAATGTAACGGTAGCGGTAATCGGCAGTGCGATCTTCTTAATTATGTTATTTAGGGGGAGAGCATATGCGAAATAGTACAAAACTAATTATTCTAGCAGTTGTAGCAATAATTTGTATTTTGCTATACGGATTCTACGATATTAAGGGTGGTTTTGATTACGCATTTCCAAGACGTATGATGCGGGTTGGGGCAATGATCGTAACAGGATTTGCAATTGCCTATTCGACGGTAGTGTTTCAAACTATTACGCACAACCGTATTTTAACCCCTTCCGTAATGGGTCTTGACTCCATGTATGAAGTTGTACAAACTCTTATTTACTTTTTAGCTGGGTCCATGTCCATTTGGGTGTTAAATCAATATTTAAACTTTGCAGTAGCAATTGGAGCGATGGTGCTGTTTGCATTGTTCTTATATCGCTTCTTATTCCGAGCAGATAAACATCCAATTTACTTATTATTATTAATTGGGATGATTTTAGGAACATTACTCGGAAGTCTTGTAACGTTCTTGCAAGTATTAATTGACCCAGTAGAATATTTAAGTTTACAAAATCGTTTATTTGCAAGTTTCTCGAATATTAAAGTCGAGTTACTATATATTTCGATTGTGATTTTATTAATTGCCTTTATTTACGGATATCGGATTTTGGGTCAGTTAGATGTTATGTCCCTTGGTAGGGAAAATGCGATAAACCTAGGAATTAATTATGACCGCTTAGTGATGAATGTATTAATTTTATCGTCGGTACTAATTGCTACATCCACTGCTCTAGTCGGTCCGATTACGTTCTTTGGTTTAATCGTAGCAAATTTATCTTACCAATTTTTAGTCACATATAAGCATTCGATTCATATTTTAGGAGCCGGCTTAATGAGTGTTATTGCTTTAGTCGGTGGTCAATTTATCGTTGAACATGTGTTTGAAATGAGTACTACCTTAAGTGTCATTATTAACTTTATTGGTGGTATTTACTTCATTTACTTATTACTAAAGGAAAGTAGGGCAGCAGGATGATTGAAATCAAAGGTTTAACAAAGAAGTTTGGTAACAAGCCTGTTGTAGAAGATGTTTCCGTAACGATTCAACCGGGATCGATAACATCCTTTATTGGTCCAAATGGTGCTGGTAAATCCACGTTATTATCAATGGTGAGTCGGTTATTAGATGCAGATACAGGTGAAGTATTACTCGATAAAAATGACGTAAAACAATGGAAATCCGTTGAATTTGCGAAACGTGTATCCATTTTAAAACAAGCAAACTTTATTAATGTACGTTTAACGGTACGTGAGCTTATTTCATTTGGTCGCTATCCTTATTCAAGAGGTCGTTTAACACCTGAGGATGAACAATTTGTCGATCAAGCTATGGAATATATGAATTTAACAGATATGCAAGACAAATTTTTAGATGAGCTGTCTGGGGGACAAAAACAACGGGCTTTCATCGCAATGGTCATCGCCCAAGATACAGATTACGTTCTTTTAGACGAGCCTTTAAATAACTTGGATATGAAGCATTCCGTACAAATAATGAAAATTTTACGTAAGCTTGTTGATGAGCTAGGGAAAACAGTAGTTATTGTATTGCATGATATTAACTTTGCTTCGGTCTATTCTGATTACATTGTAGCGTTAAAAAACGGTAAAGTTGTAAAAAGTGGACCGACGAATGAAATCATTAATTCAGATGCACTTCGTGAAATTTACGACATGAATATTCCGGTACAGGAACAAAATGGTTGTCGAATTTGCGTATATTTTAACTCGCATTAGCTATGATAATGATTTAGAAAAGTATTTATTTCATATGCTTTTCTAAATCATTTTTTAAAATAAAATTGGTTAAAATAACTAAAAAACTATTGACCTTTATTTTCTAAATGCTATAATTTTCATTAGATTGATAATGATTATCATTATCGTTAATAAGAGATAGGAGAGAGAATATAAATGAAGAATTGGAAGTTATTAACGGTCATTTTAGCAAGTTTATTATTCGTACTTGCAGCATGTGGTTCTGATGATAAAAAAGAATCAGATACAAACTCTACTACAGGGGAGAAGACAACTACTGAAAATGCAGAGGGTCCTACATACCCAATGACTATTTCTCCAACTGTTGCAGAAAGCCAATCTGAAGAAGCTGGAACTATTGCTTATGAAGATGTTACCCTTGAAAAAATGCCTGAAAAAATCGTTGTATTCGACTACGGTTTCTTAGATACACTTGATGCTCTTGGAGTAGAAGGAATTGTTGGTGTTGCCAAAGATTCTACTTTACCAGAACATTTATCAAAATATTCTAGTGATGAATATGCAAACATTGGTACTTTAAAAGCTCCTTTATTAGAAGATATCGCAGAACTTGAACCGGACGTAATTTTCATCTCAGGTCGTCAATCTGCATTTTATGATCAATTAAAAGAAATTACTCCTAATGTAATCTTCGTTGGTACGTCTCAAGATGATTACTGGAATACATTCTTAGCATCTGTTGATGTTGCAGCAAAAATGTTTGGTAAAGAAGAAGAAGCAAAAGAGAAAATTGCTGAAATTAATGCCGGTATTGAAGAGGTAAAAGCTTTAGCTGGGAAATATGATACATCATTAGTTACAATGTATAATGAAGGTAATTTATCTGGTTTTGCTCAAAATTCTCGTTTTGGCTACATCTATGACATCTATGGATTTAAACCAGTAACAGATAATATCGAATCCTCATCTCATGGTTCAAACTTTGGATTTGAAGCGATTTTAGAATTCAATCCACAAGTATTATTCGTAATTGACAGAACTGCTGCAACAGGCGGTGAGTCTAATATCGAAGCGGATATGGAAAATGACATCATTAAACAAACAACTGCATATAAAGAAAATCGAATTGTTTATTTAGATGGCCCACTTTGGTACTTAAGTGGTGGCGGTTTAGAATCTGAGCTTGCTAAAATCCAAGAAATTAAAGATGAATTAAAATAATTTATTAACCAAATTAAGCTGTCCTGATAGTAGGACAGCTTTTTCTCTCGGGAGGTATGAGAATGTTTGTTCAAATGAAACGTTTTGTTGTTGCTGAAGGAAATGCCCAAAAAATTATTGACCGTTTTGGTGCTAAAAAGGATGGCCCATCTTTAATGGAACAACAACCTGGTTTTATCGGTAAAGAAGTGTTAGTGAAAAAATCCCGTCGTGGTGATGAAGAAGTCATCATTATGGTACGCTGGGAATCAGAAGAAGCTTGGAAAGGCTGGGAGAAGAGTCCCGAACATATAGCGGGCCACAAAGCTAAAATTGGCCAGCCAAAACCAGACTATATTATTGAATCAGCCAATAGTTTATATTACGTACAATAACTTTCAGAACCTTGACGACTTGTCGAGGTTTTTTTATTTTTTCGTAACAACAATTGGATTGCATAGAGTAATATGTAATTAAATATGTTAAATAATATAGTGTTTTTACAAAGGTGGAATACATGTTGAAACCATGGAATTATATTTTAGCAGGAGTTACATTTTTTATATTTCTTGCCTTGTTGTTGAGTTTTGATTCAGAATGTATTCAACAACTAGATAACACATTAGCTGAACTTTTTGGTGGGAACGTATTTATCACTGCCTTTCATTATATTGGTGATACATGGTTTGTTATTTCAATAGGTTTACTATTACTAATCGTACTTTGGTTAAAGGAACGAAATTATCATGGGATGATTTTTGTACTACTAACGATAGCAGCTGGAAATGTGTTAAATCAATTAGTGAAAAAATGGATTGAACGGCCTCGACCAGAAATAGTTGATCAATTGTCCACATTTAGTTTTCCGTCGGGACATGCTATGCTCTCTTTGCTTTATTTATTCACAATCGCTTATTTAGTAGAGGAATGGGTAGGAAATAGTAAAAAAAGTAGAATTGTTTGGGTTATTGCGATTATTCTTTCCTTCCTTATTGGTCTATCCCGCATCGCAGAAAGTCGTCATTTTGGCTCTGATGTCATTGCAGGGTGGAGTCTTGGATACACTTGGTTTGTCCTTTGTGTATTTTGGTATGAACAAAGTAAAAGAAAATTTAATAAGCTAATAAATAACACCTAACTAGGTGTTATTTTTTTGCATAAAAGTTTTCTTTGTGAATAATATGTAACCAAGGTGAAAAAAGTTTCACTAGGGAAACTTTTAGTGTATAATACAATTATTAAATGATAAGAGGAGACGACAAAGTAAAATGGATGGAAACGTACTTTTAGCTTTAGGCTTAACACTATTTGCTGGGTTAGCTACCGGATTGGGGGCTTTAATTGCATTTTTTACACCAAGAACAAATAAGAAGTTCCTATCCGTTGCATTAGGGTTTTCTGCAGGTGTTATGATTTATGTCTCTTTAGTTGAAATTTTTGTTAAGGCGAAAGATGCGTTAACGACTTCTTTAGGTGAAACGGAAGGGTATTGGATGACGGTCATAGGCTTCTTTGGGGGAATGGTGTTTATCGCATTAATAGACCGTTTCATTCCAAAGAAAAATAATCCTCATGAAGTGAAAACTGTAGAAGATGTCCATGAAGCGGAATTGAATTCTAAAGTAATAGATGAACAAAAGCTAATGAAAATGGGAGTTTTTACTGCGTTAGCTATAGCTATTCATAATTTTCCAGAAGGTATCGCAACATTTATGTCGGCCATTCAAGATCCAAGTATCGGGGTAGCCATTGCGATAGCTGTAGCGATACACAATATTCCAGAGGGAATAGCTGTTGCCGTCCCAATTTATTTCGCGACTGGAAACCGAAAAAAGTCATTTAAATTGTCATTCCTTTCAGGGTTAGCAGAACCAATTGGAGCTGTTGTAGCTTATTTAATATTAATGCCGTTTTTAACGGATACGATGTTTGGTATTATTTTTGCAGCAGTTGCAGGAATAATGGTGTTTATATCGTTAGACGAGTTGTTGCCAGCTGCTAAAAAATATGATGAAACCCATTTATCGATTTATGGTTTAGTTGCCGGTATGGCAGTCATGGCGCTAAGTTTGTTATTGTTAGCATAAAATGAATGAATGCCCTAAAAGCTTTGGATAGCTTTTAGGGCATTCTAATTTATAAAAAGTGAAATTGACTATGAACTAATTGTTGCGTTCTCAGAAGCGACTGTAAAACGCTGATTTTCGTGTTTCGGGTTTTCTAATTCATCTAAAACAGCTACAGCATAATCTGCATAGCTTACATAACTAATATGTTGGGAATTTAATAGGAGATGGTCTTTGCCTAAAATGTAATGGCCAGTTCTTGGTCCGTCTGAGTCAAATAGAGCGGAGGGGCTTAAAAACGTCCATTTTATCGAGGATTGTTTCAAATCTATTAAATGTTGTAACTGTTGGAAAGCTATTGTTTTATATTCTTCTGGAAAATCAGGAATATCGATGAGTCTAGTATTTCTTTCGTCGATGAATAAACTTCCTGCTCCACCAACTACAAATAACTTTGTTTGGCTACCTTCCAAAAGGGAGATGAGAAACCGGCCAAATTCAATGTGTAAATGTTCTTCTCCATGTAAAGGAAGTAAAGCATTTACAACAACATCGAATTGAATTAAATCATTTCTAGTTAAATTAAACATTTCCTTTTCTATAATATGAATATGTTGTTGATTTTTTAATTTCTCTTTATTAGCGACTATAGCTGTCACATCATGATGTCGCATTCTTGCCTCGGTTAAAATATTGTTGCCCGCCTTTCCAGTTGCCCCAATAATGCCAATTTTCATTTCGATACTCCTTTCAATTGAATTTAAGTACATGCGACGAAATGACTTACCTCATTTTGAGGTGTACGGAAGTTAGGTTATTTTGAACATCTTTTCAAATAGAAAAAGATGCCCAATAATTCATATATATGAATTATTGGACATCTATATTAATGGGTTTGCGATTAAGCGAGCACATCCTCAATGACTTCAGTTACTGAAATCCCTTGATCATCTGCTTTTGTTAAAATAATTTCAAGTGAGGGGAATAGTTCTTTCATCTTGGAAATAAATGCTTCCTCAATAGCGGTCGGTATAATGGAAATAACAGTTGGGCCTGCTCCGCTTAATGCCGTTCCATAAGCACCAGCATTTTTTGCTGCATTTCGAATTTCATCAAAAAATGGAATCAACTTGGCACGGAATGGTTCATGGAAAAGATCGGACTCCATATAATAACCTACCCGTTCATAATCCTTTGATATGAAAGATGCCGCTAGCATATTAGCGTTGGCACTAGCGTGAACGGCGTAGTGACGGTCGAACTTTTCAGGCAATACTTTCCGAGCATCGGACGTTTTTAGTTCCACATTAGGTATAAATACAACAAAAGAGACTTCTAAATCTTGTACATGGATTGTATCCACATGACCGAAATCATCCATTGCTGAAATCGTTAAACCACCAAGAACTGATGCAGTAGCATTGTCAGGATGTCCTTCAAATTGAGAAGTGATGTTTAATTTATCTTGGGTTGATAAATTTAACTGACAAACGAGATTTGCTAACTCAACCGCTGCAACAATCGCCGCTGCACTACTACCTAAACCCCTTGCAAAAGGTAATTCACTTTTCATTTCGATACGACAAGGTGGAAGTTCTTTATTAAACCGAGCCGCAGTTTCCGAAGCAATTTCATAAATTAAATGGTTTTCAATTACGATATTTTGTGGAAGGTGGTCAGAAAGGTGAATAATTTCCCACTTATCCGAAATGGACACGGTTAAATTTAAATATAAAGATAAACTAAGTCCTATGGAATCAAATCCAGGTCCTAAGTTAGCGGTGCTTCCTGGAACAGTGATTTGCCATTTTTTACTCATAAAATCTCCTCGATATATTGGCGAATTTCTTCTTCATTGTTTTGAAGGGATACTAAATCAATTTTAGAAACGTTCATTGCAGTATCCGGATCTTTTAATCCGTTACCTGTAAATATTGTAACAACCTGGCTTCCTTTCTCAATTTTCCCGTTATTAACCGATTTAATAACACCTGCTAAAGAAGCGGCAGAGCCCGGCTCAACAAATATTCCTTCAGTACTAGCGATTAATTGATAAGCTTCTAATATTTCTTCATCTGTTACCGAATCGATTATACCACCAGATTCATCGCGAGCGGCCTCAGCCAATTTCCAACTTGCCGGATTCCCGATACGAATCGCCGTTGCCACAGTTTCGGGATTGGAGATAGGTTCTCCTTTGACAATGGCTGCGGAACCTTCTGCCTCAAAGCCATACATTTTCGGCAAGCCAGTGTGTTTTGCCTCATTATATTCTTTAAAACCTTTCCAGTAAGCGGTAATATTCCCCGCATTACCTACAGGGATACATAAATATTGAGGAGCTTGTCCTAAACTGTCTACAATTTCAAATGCAGCTGTTTTTTGGCCTTCAATACGATATGGGTTGACGGAGTTCACTAATTGAACAGAAGTCGTTTCACTTAATTGGCGTACAATGGCGAGTGCATCATCGAAATTGCCGTCGATTTCAATAATTTTAGCACCATACATACATGCTTGTGCTAATTTACCAAGGGCTACTTTCCCTTTAGGAATAACGACAATCGACTGGATTCCAGCACGGGCAGCATAAGCTGACGCTGCAGCAGAAGTATTCCCTGTGGATGCACAAATAACACATTTTGCCCCTTCCTCAATAGCTTTTGCTACTGCAAAAACCATACCGCGGTCTTTAAATGAACCAGTTGGGTTTGCCCCTTCAATTTTACCGTAAAGCTCAATCCCTAACTTTTTTGACAAATTAACTAAATGAATAAGTGGGGTATTTCCCTCATTTAAAGTTAGCGAAGGTGTATTTTCGGTAACAGGTAAAAATGATTTATATTCTTCAATAAGACCTTTCCACATATCGAATTTGCTCCTTTTGTTCTCACTGAATGAACAGTTGTTTTTCTATAAGAGACATTTTATCGCAATACTGATGTATTTTTCAATAGAAATTGAGAAATTTACCTAAATGTAAATATTTTAAATTTATCTTGTAAGTCAATTAAAAAAAAGGTATTGTTAATGTGTAAATTCAAATGTAAAGACAGGTGAAAACTAAGTGAGTAAAAAATCAAATACAACACCCATCTCACGCAACAAATTATTAGGTGTTGCAGGTGTAGGTTGGATGTTCGATGCAATGGACGTAGGGATTTTATCATTTGTAATAGCGGCTCTTGCAGCTGATTGGGGTTTATCCTCTTCACAAATGGGGTGGATTGGAAGTATTAACTCTATCGGGATGGCAGTAGGGGCTTTAGTATTTGGAGTATTTGCTGACAAAGTAGGACGTAAGAAGATATTCATGTGGACATTGATCATCTTCTCCGTTGCCAGCGGACTCTCAGCTCTAACAACAACTTTTGCCGCATTTATGTTATTAAGATTTTTTGTAGGGATGGGACTCGGCGGTGAACTGCCAGTTGCCTCTACATTAGTTTCAGAGAGTGTAGAAGCAAAAGAAAGAGGTCGTGTAGTTGTATTACTTGAAAGTTTTTGGGCGGCAGGCTGGCTTATTGCAGCAATCATATCTTATTTTGTTATTCCAGCTGAATTTTGGCCGATTGAAGGATGGCGAGTTGCATTAATTTTAACTGCTATTCCAGCGCTTTATGCAGTTTATATTCGCATGCATTTACCTGATTCTCCTCAATTTACTCCAAGATCAGAAGCGAAAAGTCGTACAATACGACAAAACATTGCAGGGGTTTGGGAAAAGAAGTATGCACGTTCTACACTGATGCTTTGGATTCTTTGGTTCACAGTAGTCTTTTCCTATTATGGAATGTTCTTATGGCTACCAAGTGTTATGGTTGGAAAAGGGTTTGATCTAATATCAAGCTTTAAATATGTGCTTATTATGACAATTGCCCAGTTACCCGGGTATTTTACAGCTGCCTATTTCGTAGAAAAGTTCGGACGAAAATTTGTCCTTGTAACGTACTTAATAGGAACGGCAGCAAGTGCTTATGTGTTTGGTAATGCTGAAACGGTGACAGTATTATTAATATCTGGAATTTTATTATCCTTCTTTAACTTAGGAGCATGGGGAGCTTTATATGCTTATACACCAGAGCAATACCCAATGGTCATAAGAGGGACTGGAGCCGGAATGGCCGCAGCAGTTGGGCGTATCGGTGGGATTTTTGGTCCTCTTTTAGTTGGATACTTACTAAAAGCACAATATGAAATTGGATTTATCTTTGGAATTTTTTGCGTCTCCATTTTAATTGGGGTAGCAGCAGTATTATTTTTAGGAAAAGAAACGAAACAAATAGAATTAGAATAACTAACGGAAAAACTGATTCAAGGTTCATTTCAACCTTTGAATCAGTTTTTTTTGTTGTATTTAAATGTTGGGAAAGTTATTCTTTTGTCATTTTATAAAAATTAAATTGTTTAATTTGGAAGTCGAATAGTAGTGGGATATGACAAATTTTCAACTTTTATCATTTAAAGCGTTGAAGTTTTTTCAGAAAAATCATTGTATTCAATCAATGTTAATGATAATCTATCAATTATCAAACTATTTTGTATACAAAATAAAAATAATATAAAGGAGGAAATGAAGCTACCATGAGCTTTTGTGATGAGATTAAAAAAAGGTTTATAAGACTTTCTAGAGGGCAGCGAAAAGTTGCTCAATTTGTTATTGATAATCCAAATATTATAGCAACTCATATAGCTTCAGATGTAGGGAAGCAGATTGGAATTAGCGAGTCGACAGTTATCCGTTTTTGTTATTCGATGGATTTATCGGGCTATTTAGAATTACAGGAAAAAATTAAAGAGGATCTGTTAAAAGCTGAGGGAAAACTAGAATATGAACATCCTCTTATTTCAAAGAAACATGAACACTTTCTAAGCGAAGTGATGAATCGCGATATTAAAAGTATTTTGAACACGATACATGTTATCGATGAAAAACAGTTTGAATATGCAATTCGACTAATGCATGAGTCTAACTACTTGTATGTTCTAGGGTTTAGACAATCTTCTCCGTCAGCTAGCTTTGTCACTTGTACGTTAAGTCATTATCGTAAACATGTGAAGCAAATAGAACATGATGTTGATAATATTGTGCAGCAAATTAGCGCTATGGATGAAGAGTCTCTTTTAATTTTGATTGCATTGGATGGCATTCATGAGGATGATTTAACTACTATTCAATTAGCAAAAAATAAAAATGTAAAAGTTATTGCGATTACGAATACTACCATTTCCCCTATTAATGACTATGTAGATGTTTTATTTAAAGTAGGGGGTCAAAAACAAGAAACATCTGAGACGATTATGGCATCCCATTCTTTAATCCATGCATTAGTAGAAGGAATGGTGGCACAAAATAGAAGCCAATATACAAAGTATAAAAAAACAAATCAACAGGATTCCTACTTAAAAAAGGCAAACAGTATGTAGTACAAAGTAAAGCGTATTCGTAAATTGCGGGGGCATTTACGAATGCGCTTTGTTGATCGTCATATTCAATAGTGGAGAGTGTAAATTCAATTACCTTCTTTCTTTCGAAATGACATTCATGTTCTATTTTTCTATTCCAACTTAGGTATGATAAAATAAAATCGAATAAATATGAACATTGTAAATAGGAGGACTCATTTAATGAGCAAAGTATTAGTTTTCGGTCATAAAAATCCAGATACAGACACAATTACATCTGCACTTAGTTATGCTTATTTAAAACAACAACTAGGGGTTGAAGCAGAAGCGGTACGACTTGGCGAAGTAAACAATGAAACGAAATATGCTTTAGAGAAATTTGGTTTTGAAGCACCTCGTTTAATTGGAAATGTTGCTAGTGAAGCAAAGGAAGTTATTTTAGTAGACCATAACGAGCGCCAACAATCAGCTGATGGCATTGAAGAAGTAAAAGTAACAGAAGTAATTGATCACCATCGCATTGCAAATTTTGAAACTTCGGATCCTCTTTACTATCGTGCAGAGCCAGTAGGATGTACGGCTACGATTTTAAATAAAATTTTTAAAGAAAATAATGTAGAAGTACCTTCAAATGTTGCAGGTTTAATGCTTTCTGCTATTATTTCAGATACATTATTATTCAAATCTCCAACTTGCACAGAACAAGATGTACAAGCTGGTAAAGAATTAGCTGAAAAAGCGGGGGTAAATTTAGATGAGTACGGTTTAGCGATGTTAAAAGCAGGAGCTGACCTTTCAGATAAATCGCTAGAAGATTTACTATCGTTAGATGCGAAAGAATTTACTTTTGGTGAAGTAAAATCAGTAGTAGCTCAAGTAAACGCAGTAGATGTAAATGACGTATTAAATCGTAAAGATGAGCTAGTAAGTTTATTAAATAAAAATGTAGCTGACAATGGCTTAAACTTATTCTTCTTTGTTGTAACAGATATTCTAAACAATGATTCTACAGCTGTTGTTGTAGGGGATGCTGCGGAAGCTGCTGCGAAAAGCTTTGGTAAAGAATTAGTAAATAATTTAGTCGAATTACCGGGTGTTGTTTCTCGTAAAAAACAAATTGTTCCTGTGTTAACGGAAGGACTATAATCGTTATAATGAATAAAACCTCGAAGAAAATTTTCTTCGAGGTTTTATTTTGCTTTATCAATTTTTAATGGATAGACAGCTGGTCCTTCAATAACGTCTCCATTTTTATCGAACCTGGAACCGTGACATGGACAATCCCATGTTTCATCTCCTTCATTCCACCTAGTTTTACATCCTAGATGGGTACATTTTGGGGCTTCCATTCGAGTTAAATAGCCACCAGCTAAATTTGTTGTAACAAACCCAATTATTTTCAATGCCCTTAATAAGTTTTTACCAAATTGTCCTCTTGAAGGACTGTAAATATCGGCGGCTCTATGCCTTTCTTGGGCGATTAAGCTTGATATAATTTCCCCTGCGACGAGGGAATTGGATAGTCCCCATTTTCGATAACCGGTTGCTATAAATATATTTGGCTCATCCTCAGTTATGGGACCAATATACGGGACTAAATCTGGCGTATCCGGATCTTGAGCACTCCAATAATATGGAGGATCGGATAAATGAAAAATGGATTTCATTTCCTCTTCAAGGGTTTTGTAATAGGATTTAGTATCCTTTTTTGTACCAGCTTTATGGCTACTACCCCCATAAATAAAGTACGGTGTATTCGATACTAAGGCAGTACGTATCGTACGAGATGGATTTTCAACGGATAAGTATTGTCCCTTTAATAATTCATTTGTTTTTGAAGCGAGTAAGTAGGAACGTTCGATAGATAATTTTGTTGTTACTAACCCTCTAATAGATTCAATTGGGTAATGGGTACATAACAATAGTTTTTTAAATGTAACGATATTTTCTTTTTCTGTTAACACATATTTTTGATCGAGAACAACCTTCGTCACGCGGGTTTTGACATAAATCGATGCCCCGGCCTGTTGGGCCAAGTTAACGAAATGATTCGCAAACTTTGTCGGATGAATTTGATAAGTATCCTCCATTTTTAAAGCAGAAGTAATAGAGAGGGGCAATTCGGTATCCGTTGATTCCATTCCTTGTATTTTCAATTTTTTATAGGCATTAAATTCATCTTGTATCGTCTGCAGTCCTTGATTTGTAGTGGCGTATAAATATGAGTCTGCTTTTTGAAATGTATCTTTTGATGCGTATTCAAGGGCGTTTTCAATTGCACTTTTATTTGCATCATAATAGGTTGCCACTTCATTTTCAGAAAAGGATTTTATTAATTTAGAGTAGATAACCCCATGCTGTGGAGTTAATTTTCCCGTCGAATGCCCCGTTGTTCCAATTGCTAAGGAAGGTTTTGCTTCCAGTAAGACAACATTAAGTCCCCTTTTAGCAAGCAAATAGGCTGAATAAATACCTGTAAGTCCTCCACCAACAATACAAACATCGCAATCTACAGAAGTGGATAATTCGGATAATTGTTGTGATTCATTATCTTTTAACCATAGAGAGTTTTGCATATGTGCCCCCATTTTGCTTATTTTTTATAAGTATTCCGTAAATAGCAATCCAATATTCAATGAGCAAATTAATTGTGGGAAAAATATTATATTCGTACAATGGGAAAAAAGGAGGAGTCCACTATGAAAGTAGAAGTATGGTCAGATTATGTTTGTCCATTTTGTTATATTGGCAAACGCCAACTAGAAAAGGCGATTAAAGATTCAGGTTATGAAGGACAAATAGAAGTGGAGCTAAAAAGCTTTTTATTAGATCCTACGACTCCAATTGATTCAGATCAATCCATCTATGCAGCATTAGCCAAAAAGTATAATGTTTCCGAAGAACAGGCGAAAAATATGACCAAAAATATTGCAGAGAGAGCAAAAGAAATTGGGCTAAATTATAATTTTGACATTATGAAGGAAGCAAATACAAACGCCGCCCATCGATTAGCAAAGTGGGCTGAGACAAAAGGGAAGGGCGCTGAATTGAGTGAGCAACTTTTACAAGCTTACTTTTTAGAAGGTGCTGCCATTGGTAAAGGGGAAATATTATTAAATTTAGTTGAAAAAGTTGGTTTAAGCCGTTTAGAGGCAGAAGAAATATTAAATAGTAATCAATTCGAAGAAGACGTAGAAAGAGACATAATGGAAGCTCAAAGCATAGGTGTGCGCGGAGTACCATTCTTTGTTATTGATAACAAATATGGAATTTCGGGTGCTCAACCACAAGAGTTGTTCGATCAAACAATCTCTAAAGCTGCTAGTGAGGCTGGTTTAAAGCCAAAATTAAAAATGGTTGGAGATAATGGCGCTACATGTACAGATGGCCAATGTGATTTATAGTAAGTCTACTAAACAAGAAAATCGGTCAAAAGTATGAGTGCTGTTTTATTGAAATAATATTTTATCTCCTTTAAGATGACATTATGTCTTGATTTCAAGATACATAATATTGAGATTAAAGGAGAGTTATATAGAATGACTAATGTATTAGTAATTAAAGCAAACAATCGTCCAGATGGCGTTTCAACTAAAATGTTCGAAACTTATGTAGAGGAAGCGAAAAAAGTAGCAGGTTTAAACGTTACTGTTTATGACGTATTTGAAGAAGATACACCGTACTTCGGACAAGAACTTTTCAACGCATTCGGTAAAGTTCAAAATGGTGAAGAGTTAACAGAATTAGAATCTCGTCTTCTAGCTGCAAAACAAAAGGCTATGGATGCAGTAACTGCTGCGGATGTAGTAGTACTTGCTTTCCCATTATGGAACTTAACAATCCCTGCTAAATTACAAACATTTATTGACTATGTATATGCTGCTGGATTCATGTTCAAATATAATGCAGAAGGCCAAATGGTTCAATTAATGACTGACAAAAAGTTTGTTGTATTAAACGCTCGTGGAGGTTACTACTCTGCTCCTGAAGCACAGCCAATGGAAATGTCAGTTAACTACATTAAAAATGTATTTAGTGGTATCGCTGGTATGGAACTTCTAGACGAAGTAGTAATTGAAGGTCACAACGCAGAACCAAACCGCGCAGAAGAAATTATTGCTGAAGGTATGGAACGCGTTAAAGCTTCTGCACAAAAATTAGCTACAGTAACTGCATAATATTCAAAACAAACCCGACCATAAATGATGGCCGGGTTTGTTTTTTATGAACGATTTCGTTCGAAACTTTTCAACCGTGTTCCTTGGAACGTAAGAATTCCTACATCACCTTCTGCAAGTAGACCAAATTCTTTACCAGTTATTTTAAATTCCATACGATCACCGCTTTCAACTTCAAAGGTTGCATAATAGCTAGTATAGGAATGGTCACCTTTCACTTCTGTTCGTTTTGCAATGACTCGTGCAGAAACTGACAAAACTGGTGCAGCATTATTGTTAACATTTTGTTTAATAGTTGAAGTGATTTGCCACAATATAACCCCAAATACGATGATAAAGCCAGCAATGATAAAAAATGTGATAGAACTAGTAAACATATCCCCTGTATACATATTCATCCCCCTAACTTTCCCATTGTCGAAATGAATAGAATCATATGTTAAAACATAAAATCATGGAAGTGAGATTCGAAGTAATAACGCCAAACATTTCGAGCTGTTGTTTCATAATAAGAAAAAATCTTATGTTTATTACGTTCCTTTTTTATAAAAGTTTCACATGTTGAAAAGATAATAACACTTAATTTAACCTCTATTTGGAAATATAAGTTACTTTTCGTAAGTTAGGGTAAAATGGTATACTATATAGAAGAAAGCTCATAGATCAGTTCATCCAAAAAGTAAAATTACAGAGTAGCTACTGTCGTAAAAGGGAAGGTGAACAATCTTGAAAGAAACGACAATTTGTCCTCGTTTATCGAAGGCGATGGAGTTATTAGGGAAACGTTGGACGACATTAATATTATATCAATTATTAGACGGCTCACAGCGTTTTAACGAAATAGAATCGGCTCTCCCTGTAAGTGGTCGACTCCTTTCAGAACGTTTGAAGGAATTGGAAAAAGAAGGGTTAGTTGAAAGGAAAGTATTTACAGAAGTACCAGTACGTGTGGAATATTCCCTTACAGATAAAGGAAAAGCGTTGGAAGGAGCAATCCGAGAAGTCGAGAAATGGTCACAAATTTGGATAAATTGATACGATGTATTACTTGTCAAAAAGCTTTTGATTACCCATACTAATATAGAGTATGACGTTAGAAAGGACTTTGCTTTTATGACAATTCAACAATGGGCAAAAGATTTAGCTCAAATCGTTAATCCAAATAATATTAAAATTAATGAATCTTTAAAGAAATACACAATGACGAAACTAGGGGGCAATGCAGATGTATTTGTCCTACCTGAAACAGAAGATGAGGCAGCACAAATCGTAAAATATGCCTACAATCATAATGTGCCGATTTTAATGTTAGGGAATGGCTCTAACATGGTAGTACGTGATGGGGGTGTACGAGGAATTGTTGTGTCTTTTACTAAATTAGATGAAATCCGAGTAGAAGGAAACCGACTTTATGCACAAAGTGGAGCTTTGATTAAAGAAGTTTCCCGTATTGCAGCAACAAATAGTTTAACAGGTTTTGAATTTGCTTGTGGAATACCAGGTTCCGTTGGTGGAGCAATGGCGATGAATGCCGGTGCATATGGTGGCGAAATAAAGGATATTATAATTGATTGTACAGTGTTAACGAAGGAAGGCGAGCGCATCGTTCTAAGTAAAGATGACTTAGAATTGGGATACCGTAAGAGTATTATTGCGCAAAAAGGATACTTCGTCCTTTCCTCCAATTTCCAACTAGCAGAAGGTAATCAACAAGAAATTGATGAAAAAATTGCTGACCTTACCTTTAAGCGTGAATCAAAACAGCCTTTGGAATATCCATCTGCCGGAAGTGTCTTTAAAAGACCACCTGGTTACTTTGCAGGGAAATTAATTCAAGATAGTGGGCTCCAAGGTAAAGGTGTAGGCGATGCGGAAGTATCAACAAAACATGCTGGGTTTATCATTAATAAAGGAAATGCTACAGCGACGGATTACATTCAAACAATTCAAATGGTACAACGTGTCGTGAAAGAAAAGTTTGGTGTTGATCTAGAATTAGAAGTGAAAATTGTCGGTGAAGAAAGAACACAATAATGATTATTGGGCGCCTCTCTAATGATGGGCGCCTTCTTACATAGAAAGGGTTAAAAATGAAATTTATATCGTGGAATGTAAACGGAATTCGTGCATGTGTGAAAAAAGGCTTTGTGGATTATTTTAATGAAGTAGATGCAGACTTTTTCTGTATTCAAGAAACAAAATGTCAAGACGGTCAGATTGAATTACCATTCGAAGGATATTATCAATATTGGAACTATGCAGAGAAAAAAGGTTATTCTGGCACAGCGATTTTTACGAAGCATGAGCCCCTTTCAATTAAATATGGCGTAGGGGATCAAGAAACAGAATCAGAGGGTCGAATTATCACTTTGGAATATGAAAAATTTTATTTAGTTAATGTGTATACGCCAAATTCTAAACGGGATTTAGCCCGCCTATCAGAAAGATTAGAATGGGAAGATAATTTACTAGATTACTTGAAACAGCTTGATCGTATTAAACCGGTAATTTACTGTGGTGATTTAAATGTTGCCCATGAAGAAAAGGATTTGAAAAATGCGAAAACAAATGTCGGAAACTCTGGATTTACCTTTGAAGAACGGGGGAAAATGACAAATTTACTCCAATCAGGCTTTACAGATTCCTATCGACATTTTAATCCGGATCAAGATGATGCTTTTACTTGGTGGTCCTATATGAATAAAGTACGTGAACGAAATATAGGATGGCGTATTGATTATTTCATCGTTTCTAATAGATTAGTAGAATATGTTCAAAATACAGACATACATGCCCACATTTTAGGAAGTGATCATTGCCCAATTCTTTTAGAATTAGATTGGAAATAACATCTTAGTAAAAGGAAAAGTGTTGTGAAAAATTCCTATTAAGATAGTTGACATTCAAAAAACATCAGTTACTATTAATGAGTAATGTTTTGAAGCGATTTGTAAATAATAAAGGGTGGTAGAAGAAAGGTCTATGACAAAGCCGATATTAGTAAACGTCACAGAAGAAATTGTACAGGGCCTTGTTAGATTTATATTACACGGATCGGAATATCAAACATTTTGTCATTGCGAATTTTGCCAAATGGATATTGCGGCCGATGTTCTAAATCATTTGCCAACAGTATATGTATCAACGAGCACAGCTAGAGAAGAGGCGTTCCAATTATTAAAAACTCCTGAAAAAATGGAACGAATTAATAAACAAATTATATTATCGGTCCATAATGTTGGTAAAAGACCTCACCATAAAATTTAGCATGTCCAATTTGTCTAATAAGGCTTATTGGGCATTTTTGGCTTATATAGTGAAAGTATTTAGTAGTATTTTCAATAATATAACTGTCTATTATAGTTTTAAAGTTACCTTTTTAGATAGGTTGTAGTAAAATGAAACTGATATTTTGAAAGTGAGGAGACTTGTTATGCCAACACCTAGTATGGAGGATCATATCGAGCAAATTTATTTGTTAATTGAAAGTAAAGGATATGCGAGGGTGTCTGACATAGCTGAAGCATTATCTGTTCTTCCTTCCTCAGTTACAAAAATGGTACAAAAATTAGATAAAGACGGTTATTTAGTATACGAAAAGTATAGAGGGCTTACACTAACAACGAAGGGTGAAAAGCTAGGGAAACGTTTAGTAAAAAGACATGAGTTGCTAGAACAGTTTTTACGACTAATTGGCGTAGATGAGGAACATATATATGAAGATGTGGAAGGGATTGAACACCATTTAAGTTGGAATTCAATCGACCGCATTGCTGATTTAGTACAACTATTGGACGAAGATGAACAGTTAGTTAAAAGGTTAGAAGAAATGAAAGAATAATAAAGCAATTAAAGACTTTTGGTATGTGGAAAGGAAAGACGAAATTGAACGAATTAAAATCAGGTCAAGTCACGGAATTAACCGTACTAGAAGAGCAAGGTTCCAAATGGATATTAACGGATGGTCATATTGAAATTCCTTTAAATAGCTCTGAAGTACAAAGTCCTTTAAGTATTGGCGAACGTTTAAAAGTTTTCCTTTATGCAGATCGTCGAGGTAATTTACAGGCGACAACAGCCATTCCAACTATCTTACAAGGTGAATACGGTTGGGCCCGTGTCATTAAAGTGACAAAGGAAGGGGCTTTTGTTGATATCGGATCATCTAGAGAAGTTCTAGTAAAAGCAGAAGACTTACCTCCTATTGACAATTTATGGCCAGAAGTAGGCGATCATTTATTTTTAACTCTTCGTACAGATCGAAATGGCGATTTATTTGGGCGGTTAGTAACAGAGGAAAAAGTAAATGAGCTTTATGAAGGCGCATTTGACGAAATGCATAATAAAAATATAAAAGCCCGTCCTTATCGTTTATTGCCTGTAGGTTCATTTTTACTTGGGATAGACGCTCCTTATCGAATTTTCGTACATAATACGGAAATGGAAGCTGAACCAAGACTTGGTCAAGAAGTAGAAGTACGCATCATTGCGGTAAAGGAGGATGGTTCTTTAAACGGTTCCATGCTACCTCGCAAACATGAAAGACTTGGTAAAGATGCAGAAAAAATTTACGACTATTTACAAAGTGTAGGAGGGAAAATGCCCTTCGGAGATAAATCGACGCCTGAAGAAATTACAGAAATGTTCCATATGAGTAAAGGAGCATTTAAAAGAGCACTTGGTTCTTTAATGAAAGCAGGCAAAGTAAAACAACAAGACGGTTGGACAGAAATGATATAAAACGAACATGTATGCTGTGACGAAAACGAATTGTCACAGCATATTTATTAAAGGGAAAAAAACTTAGCATATTTAATAACTTCAAAACTAGAATAATATAATGGATGGTCATCACAGAAAGGGAGATTAGGTTTACTTTGGAACCTTTTACGTTCTCTAACGTACTAATTGGAGAACAATCCATTTTTATATGATGATTGTTTTGAAAGGGGATATGAAAGTGAAACAAAAGTGGTTATCTATAGTAGCGGTATTTACGTTGTTTGTAACGATGATTGTTCCAACGAATGTCTTTGCTGCTGCGAATAACAGTCAAAATGCGATTAATGAAAAATTAGGTGTTCCCATTGTAGTTTATGGAGCAAATTTATCGGAAGATGAAAAAGCGTTAGTAAAAGAAGCATTACAAGTTGATAAAGATCCAGAGGTAGATGAAATAACCGTTTCTGGTGAGGACTTAGTGAAATATATTAGTGATAGCAACCCAAGTTCTAGAATGTATTCCTCCGCAAAAATTACACGGGAAGATGAAGGGAAAGGGTTAGTTATTAGCATTGTTACACCGGATAATATAACTGAAGTAACTTCAGAGATGTATGCCAATGCAATGCTTACTGCAGGTATTGAAGATGCAACAGTGGAAATTGCTGCACCAAAACCGGTTACGGGCCATTCCGCATTAGTGGGAATTTATAAAGCATATGAAGTGAAAACTGGGGAAACATTAGATACAGAACGTACAGATGTTGCAAACGATGAGTTATCAGTAGCGACGGAAATTGCAGAGAATGCCAATATTAGCGATGAGAAAATCGCTGAATTGTTAACAGGTATTAAACAACAAATTGCTGAATTAAACCCTGCTACAAAAGAAGAAGTAGAACAAATTGTAAAAGACCAATTAGCAGCTCTAAATATTGAGTTGAGCGAACAAGACCGTCAGTTACTAGTGGATTTAATGGATCGCATTAGTAAACTAGATATCGATTTCTCTAAACTATCCGATCAATTATCTGATTTAACTACTAAATTTGAGGAAAAGTTTGGTGAATTGATGCAAGATGAAGGATTTTGGGATGGTGTGAAAAACTTCTTTAATAATCTAATTGATACGGTTTCTTCTTGGTTTAAATAGTGGCTTGAAGAAAACTATTGAAATGAAAGCGAAAATATTACAAAATTTCCTCAACTATGTTATATTTTTAGCGAATGGGAGGGATGAAAATGGATTTTAAATTAGCAGAAAGAAGTCCAAAACATTTTGCTTTCGAGTATGAACAAGAAGGGGAAAAGTTAGCAGAAATTGAGTGGACGGAGCATGATAACATTATGGATATGAACCATACGTACGTATCTGATGTGCTACGTGGTCAAGGGGTTGCCAAAAAATTGCTCGATAAGGCTGCTGACTATGCTAGAGAAAATAATTTAAAAATGAATGCCATTTGTTCTTATGTTGTAGCGGCTTTCGAAAAAAGCGACGCTTATAATGATGTAAAGGCATAATCATAAGGGTGTCAATAAGTAGAGTTTATACTTATTGACGCCCTTTTTTTAAAAGTTAATACACATTGGTGAAAGTATAGATGAAAAAAGTTAAAACAGTGGAAACAATGAAAATAGAGCTGATTTCTTTCCAGTCATAAGTAATATCTTGAAAATTCATCATAAATTCCTCCTTTAATCACGATTCATTTTTATCGGTTTTAGAGTAAATTTGTTATTTCACTAAAAAGTAGGAGTGCTGTTATTGAATAGTGCAAGATATTTTAGGGTGAATTAATAGAATTGTTATATATAAATATTCAAATGTTTTCAAGAATATTCATATATTTATATAAATTTTATTAAGTCATTTATAAATAGTTTTAAAAAAGTAAAATTGGGGAAAAGTATAGCATAACAAAAAACAGGAGGGATAATAAATGGCAAAATTAAGAGGAAAAGGTTTTGTAATTTCGGCATTAGTAGCTGGGGCAGCTTCGTTTTTAAGTAAAAAGGAAAATCGTGATAAAACGATGAAATTCATTAATAATATGAAAAACCAGGCAAGTTCTCTTCTAGGTTCTAAACAATTGAATGGACAAACTGGTCAATCGTTAAAGGAGATTGCAGAAACACCAGCAAGTGCTAATACAACAAAAATTCGAGAAAATAACTTTATTGGAGAAGGTGGAGGTCAAACAGCCCTTGCCTATTATAATGAAAGTGATCAAAAACCAGTACATTAATTAAGAACGGAAAAAGGGTAGTTTCACTCTTTGGAGTGAAACTACCCTTTATTTATATTATGCGTTTGTTGTTTCTTTTTTCATTGTTTTATTTTTAGCAAGGTTTACATGCCAAGAAAGTGCTTCCTCTAAAATATGAGGAGTTTGTGCATTACCAGTAGCTTCTACAGCACGGTTGTAATAATCCCATAATTGTTCTTTGAAATCAGGGTGTGCACAGTTTTCAATAATTAAAGCTGCACGTTCCTTTGGAGCTAGTCCACGTAGGTCAGCAATACCTTGTTCAGTTACGATTACGTCAACGTCATGTTCTGTATGGTCTACGTGAGATACCATAGGAACGATAGATGAAATTGCTCCGCCTTTTGCATAAGATTTTGTTACGAAAATGCCTAGACGAGCGTTACGAGCAAAGTCACCAGAACCACCGATACCGTTCATCATTTTTGTACCGCTAACATGTGTAGAGTTTACATTTCCGTAAATATCTAATTCTAGTGCAGTATTAATAGAAATTAATCCGAGACGACGGATTACTTCTGGGTGGTTTGAAATCTCTTGTGGACGTAAAACTAATTTATCAGCATATTTTTCAAGGTTGCCGTAGACTTTTTTCTGTAATTCTTCAGAAATTGTAATCGATGTTGCGGCTGCGAAGCTTACTTTACCAGCATCGATTAAGTTAAATACTGCATCTTGAAGTACTTCAGATGCTACAACTAAGTCTTCGAATTCAGAGTCTGCAAAGCCATCTAATACTGCGTTTGCTACAGAACCAACACCAGATTGTAATGGCATTAATTTATTTGTTAAACGACCAGCTTTAATTTCAGAACGGAAGAAATCTAATAAAATGTTAGCCATTGTTTGAGTTTCTTCGTCTGGTGGTACGATTAATGAAGGAGCATCAGGCTCTTCAGAAATAACAATTGCTTTAATTTTCGCAGGATCAACTTTGATACCGATTTCACCAATGCGTGTTTTAGCATCTGTCATTGGAATTGGTTCACGTTGTCCTTGTGGTGCAGGAACATAAATATCGTGAATTCCGATAAGGCTCTCTGGGTGAGAGATGTTTAATTCAACAATGATATTTTCTGCATACTCAGCAAATACAGGTGAGTTACCTACAGAAGTTGTAGGAATAATTAATCCATCTTCAGTAATCGCAGCAGCTTCCACAATTAAATATTTAATAGGGCCAATAATACCTTGGCGAACTAATTCAGCATTATGAGATAGGTGAGCATCTACATATAAAACATCACCAGAGTTAATTTTGTTACGAATACCTGGGTCTGCAATGAAAGGTCCACGTTTACGAATAACCCCTTCTTCTGCTAAATACTTATCTACTTCTGGACCAAGAGATGCACCAGTGTAAATGTCAATTTTGAATTTTTCATTTTTAGCACGTTCTACTAATGCCATTGGTACAACTTTTGCATCTCCAGCACGGGTAAAACCACTCATTGCAACTACATCGCCATCAGAAATAAGTTTTGCAGCTTCTTCAGCAGATACGACGTTATTTGCTAATTGTTTTAATCCTAAACGTTTCTCAACTCTTGGATCCATATTAAAAATCCTCCCCTAAATAGATATGTTAGTCATAAAAAAAGAAAATTTTGTAAAATTTTCTGTACATTTAGTTGAGTAATTACTCAATTTGTATAAATAATAATAACACCAAAATGTCACAAATTCTTCAAAAAACGCATGAAAGTGCTTAAAAAACGATTAATAGAGAAAAAAATGTAATTTTCGATAAAAATCGAGCTTTAACAGACAAAAATGCCGAATTTTGCATTGTATAAAAATACAAAACACCCTTTGAAGATGTCAAAGGGTGTTGTAAATCAAATTTTTACTTTTAAAATCCTAATGAACGACGGAAATAACTTGCATATCGTTGGCTTACAGGGATTCTTGTTCCGTCTTTCATAATCAATAGGAAAGTGGAATGGGAATCCGGTTGGATTTCATCAATATAATCGATATTTACAATGTAAGATCTATGGCAGCGTATAAATGAATCTTGAGCTAGGAACAGTTCAAGGTCACTTAAATTTAAACGGTGGTATCCTTCGCGGTTCATTGTTTTTACAAATGTTTTACGCAATTGTGTTTCAAGATAAATTACTTGGTTGTGTTTAATTGGATACCAACAATCGTCAATTTTAATTGTAATATAGTTTGTTAAAAATGGTGATGGCTTTTGAGGGAAGATAGCTGTAATGGCACCCTTTGTTTCTCCTTCCTCAATTAAAGGAATACTCATCCCATAATAAGGAACTCCGAATACATCAGGCTCGATATAAGTATTGATTTTTTGGCCATATGTAAGAGCTTTATGAGCTGCAGATCCTTCTTTTACTGGGTCACCAGGTTTAATTTTTAAATCTATTTTCTTACTAGGTTGATAATACAAATATTCATTTGTATCCGACACTGCAATTGACGTATTTTCTGGGAAGAAATCTTTAATAATATCCATGATCTCTTCAATTTGTTTTGGATCCACTTTATGACACCTCATTTTTGTATACATTTTACTATAATATAACATATATTTTACTACATATTTAAATAATTGAAATAGAGAAGATTGTGGAATAAATAAGGATTTTTCAGTAACAAAAAATTTCATATTGTTATTCTGTCTCTTTTTAAATTTTTTAGAATAAAATTGTGTAATTTAATAAGAAATTAACTATAGTATTTCTTCTATAGAACAATTCATTACTAGTTTTTAACAAAAAATTGAGTTGAAAAAATATGAAATTATGGTAATATTCACTTTAGTTAAACATATTTAATTCTTTATTCTCATTTATCTTATAATATAAATGAAATTTATAGCATAATCTACTCAATAAGTAACAAGGTATGATTACATAGCGAAAAGTATTAATAAAATTCTATTCTATTTTGAAGATATAATTTTTATTTCTCACTTTTTTGATGATGCTTATAAATTGGAAATTAATTATGCATTTTGCATTCTGAAGAAAGATGGGGTATTCTATGCAGCTACATCAACATTCAATAACTGAAACAATTTCTAAAAGGTACTTTCAAGAAATTGACAGTATAAATCAATATAACGGGATTGAAGATTTCTTTAATATTGAATCTAAGCTGTTATTTGAAGTCTTTCACTTAGAGTCGGCAAAAGCAAAAAAATCTTTACATGAAATGATCGATATACTTTCGATACGATTTGGCAGGCAAGTAATCAAAATTGTTCGGAATTACTTTATTGTTCTTTCATCAATCGTTGCACGTAAATTATTGGATAATCAAGTTCCTTCAAGAAAAGCCTTTGCCTTTAATTTAGCTTGTGCAGATATGATTGAAAATAAAATGAAGGATGCTGAATTTCTACAATTTGCAGATGATTTAATTGATTTTTATGTTCATTTTATTGCAGATCGTAAACAACCAACATTCCGACATCAAACAGTTAATAAAGTGATTATGTACATAAATGATGAACTCGAAAATGATTTAACAGTTGAGAGTATTGCGCAAAAATTCCATATTAGTACGAGTCATTTATCGCGTATTTTTAGAGAACATGTTGGAATAACTTTAGTTGAATATTTAAATGTTAGAAGAGTAGAAGAATCCCAATATTATTTGCGACATACAAATAAAAGTATTACTTCGATCTCCGAGCAATTCCACTTCTGTAACCAAAGTTATTTTACAAGAATCTTTAAAAAGTACACCGGTGTTACTCCGAAGCATTTCCGAGATGAATTGCATCATGAATTTTATCGATTTGAAATACCAGAAGTAGAGCTGGAAAAAGTATAAAATGAACTAGATACAGTTGGCAAATATATTGCCAACTGTATTTCACTTTAATGGTAATTTAATAATATGAGCTGTAATTTGATATTCATATTCTTAATACTGTATACTTCAAATTAGCTAAACTTAATAGTAGGTGGAAAAATGAAAAAATTGAAACTTATTTCAATGCTAGGCCTTTTGTTAATGGTGCTAACAGGATGCCAAGCGGTTGAAAATCAGGAAGGCTTCTTTTATAGCACTTTTGTTAGACCGATGAACTGGTTACTAGAATTTTTAGGAAATGATTTATTTAACGGTAGCTACGGTTTAGCCATTATCGCAATTACGATTGTAATTCGATTGATTTTGATGCCTTTCATGTTGAAAAACTATCGTCAACAATCAAAAATGAAATCTAAAATGGATATCGTAAAACCGAAAATGGAAGAGATCCAAGAAAGATTAAAAGCGGCCCAAACTAAAGAAGAACAAATGGCTATACAACAAGAAATGTTAGCGCTATATCGTGAAAATGGTATTAATCCGTTAAATATGGGTTGCTTACCAATTATTATTCAAATGCCAATTATTACGGGATTATACTTTGCAATTCTTTATTCACAAGATGTAAAGGTTCATGAGTTCCTTTGGTTTAGTTTAGGCTCGCCTGATATTTTAATGACGGCTATTGCGGGTATCGTTTACTTTATCCAAGCGAAAGTATCCCTATGGACGGTTCCTGAATCACAAAAAGCTCAAATGAAATTGATGATTTATATTTCTCCGATTATGATTGTATTTATTTCATTCTCTTCAATGGCTGCATTACCTTTATATTGGTCAGTCAGTGGTTTAATATTAATTATTCAAACATATATCGGCAGAAAATTTTATTCTGAACATCCAGCTAAATAAATTGTAGAGTTAAAACCGAGGAGTTTATCCTCGGTTTTTCTATTATGGAAGGAAAAAATATTTTATTAAAAGGTAAATTTCGTGTTTCTTTTCTTTTTAAAAAACGTCATAAAGAACTAGATAAATTGTAAAGTCAAAATGCAAGAACAGTGCTAAAATAGAAGCATTGTAGAGGAAAGAGGCAAATCCAAAATGAAACGTTCAATTTATGTAAACAAAAAGAAAAACGATAAAAAGAAATATATATGGATAGGTGTTAGTAGCGCCATTGTCCTTATTGTAATAGTTGGTGCAATAATCTTAGTAAAACAATACCCGCAATTAATAGAAACGAAACCAAACACTACGGATATAGCGAAAGAAAAAACCGAGCAACCCGAACAACCGGTTCAAGAAGAAATTGAACCACCAAAACAAACTGAAGTAACAGAAGAACCTGCAAAACAACAAGAGCAACCTTTAGAGAATGGTGGCTATATAGAAGGTCAAACTTTACCAACGGAGCCTACGTATGTTGATGGGGTATTAATCGCCAATAAAAAATACCCGTTACCAGCTGATTTTGCGCCTGGTGAAAATCAAGAGGCACGTGCAGCTTTTGAAAAAATGGCGGCCGATGCAAAAACTGCCGGTTTTGAACTAAATGCTTTTAGTACGTACCGTTCATATGAATACCAAGAAGTTTTGTACAATAATTATGTTAGTCGTGACGGAAAAGAAAATGCAGACCGTTACAGCGCAAGACCTGGTTATTCTGAGCATCAAACTGGTTTAGCCTTTGATATTGGTGAAAAAGGGAAAGAAGATTTATGGTTAACAGCGGAATTTGGTGAATCGGAAGCGGGTAAATGGTTAGTGGAAAACGCCCATAAATATGGATTTATATTACGTTATCCAGAGGGAAAAGAAGCAATTACGGGTTATATGTATGAATCGTGGCATTTTCGTTATTTAGGTGTGGAACTAGCAACAAAAGTGAAAGAATCCAATTTAACTTTAGAAGAATATTTAGGCATTCAATAGAAAAGGATGACGCTTATGCGTCATCCTTTTAAAGTATAGGTGAAAGTAATCGAGAAATGGATTCTTTAAATTTAATAAAATTAGACCGATTTTCATATTTTTCTAATGTTAGTTCTGTGCAATCCAATATATCTTTTTCGAAAATCTCTGCTATTTCATGAGAAATAGGACGATTATAAATAAAGGCATTCACTTCAAAATTCAAACTAAAGCTACGTACATCAATATTCGCCGTACCAACAGTTGAAACTTCATCATCGATGACAATCATTTTGGCATGGATGAACCCTTTCTCATAAATGAAGACTTTTGCTCCAGCTCTTAATAATTTCCCTACATAAGAATAAGTCGCCCAGTAAACAAACATATGATCAGGTTTGTTTGGAATCATAATTCTAACATCAATTCCAGATAATGCGGCAATTTCAATTGCATTTAGGAAACTATTATCAGGTATGAAATAAGGAGTTTGTATATAAATGTACCGTTTTGCACTCATTAACAATTTTAAATAGCCATTTTTAATAGCTGGCCATTCTGTATCTGGTCCGCTGGATACAATTTGCATTGCAACATCGCCTTTTTTCGGAATGGCAGGAAAGTACCTTTCAGAATAGACAATGTTGTTATTACTCGCTTGGTTCCAATCAAGTAAAAAACGAGTTTGTAATGGATGGACTGAACTCCCTTCAATTCTTAAATGGGTATCACGCCAGTAGCCAAACTTTTTATTTAATCCTAAATATTCATCCCCTACATTAAAACCGCCTATATATCCGACACGCCCATCAATAATCACGATTTTTCGGTGATTACGAAAATTTAATCTAGGATTAATAAGAGGAAGGATGGAAGGGAAAAATACTTCTATTTCTCCTCCTAATTCTATTAGCTCTTTAAAATGTCGTTTCTTAACCCCACGAGAGCCCATTTCATCATAAAGAATACGTACTTTTATACCTTGTTGAGCTTTCTTTTTTAGCGCAGTAATAATTCGGCTTCCTAAATGGTCCAGTTTAAAAATGTAGTATTGAATATGGATATGGTCTTTCGCATTTAATATATCTTCAATTAATGCTTCAAACTTTTTTTCACCGTCATCAAAAATTTCAATATGATTATCTTGCGTTAAAACCGAATCGCTCGTTTTTAAATTCATATGAATTAAACTTTTATGTTTACCGACTTCCTCGGTATGAAAGTCTAATGTGTTTTCTTCCAAAGCCTCTATTTGATAGGTGATTAACTTATCGATTCCAATATCTTTTTGTCCTTCCCATCGAAATAAATGTTTTTTGCGCATTTGTCTTCCAAGAGATAAATACAAAATAAACCCAACTAAAGGAAGGAAAAATAGTACAAGAATCCATGCCCAAGTAGAAGTCGGGTCTCTTCGTTCTAAAAAGATAACTGTGATTGCCAAGATAATATTTAAAATAAGAATAATCGGAATAACAGTTATGGTATTAAAAAAAATACTCATATGACTGCACCTACTTTATATTTAGTCACAGTAATTATAACTTAATTATCTATCGAATTGTAACAAATGAAATATTGTTAATATTGCTCCATTACAAAATAGATGGAAGAAAAGTCGGAATTTTGTAACTTTTTATCGTTAATAAAAAACTTGAATACTCCTGTGTCTCCAATCATAATTCCGTGTTCATCATTTGAAACAACTTGAAGTAATACAGTATTAAACTTTTCTAGTAACGGTGATCCTCTTCTTGTATCCGATTCAATAAAATATGGATAACCTCCTATTTTATGATCGGCAGCTAAAAATTGTTTCAAATAAATATCTTCTAAAGTAGGGTCATCAATGTTAAAAGGATCAGATAATTGGAAATAATGTTCCCGTCGATAATCTGTTGCAGATACGGGTTCAACTATTTGTTTATAGGATAACCCCATTTCTTGTTGAATTGGAAAGTGCTCTATTAATTCTAAATAGGTGAAATCTTTTACTAAGTTCGAATCCGAAAGAAGTGAAGGAAAGTAACGTACTTTAAAATCTTGTTGAAAAAGAAGTTCAACTTTCTTTTCAGTCCAATAACAAAATTTTTTAGAAATAAAAATTTGCAGCAATCCGAAATTTGGAAATGGAAATTGAGGGGGCATTTCTGAAAAATTAATTTGGGCTAATAACAACATATAATCTCCATCAGAATCTTTAGGATGGAGGTATGACTTTGGCATATAGGGGTATCCTGCCAATTTACTTGTTGTAAATGAAGGATTGGAATGTTTAGGAGTAATAATTGTGGCATTTTTTACGGAGGATTCAATTTTATCTCGAAAACATTCTAATTGGTGCGGTAATTCAATAAAAGTTCGAGTTGCCACTTTAATCCCCCAAAATTTATCGTACTTGAATTATAAATATAAAAGCATTTTTCACATCTTTTCTTAAATTAAACATACGTTTTAAAATAATATTAAGAAAACAATGCGCATAGTAATATACGCACCATTTTTATGAAATATGCAGGAAAATTTTTTTATTTAAAGAATCTACTAAAAGTTTTGTTAGCATATTGGTTTAAAATAAGGAATTTTTGGTTAAATTAACATTAACGAACGAATAAAATGTTTCAAAAATGGAATATAAATTTAAAGGTAATTCAGTTGACAATTTACAAGCTGTAACAAAATTGAAAAATATATTTTGTAGGAAACATGTTATGATGGACTTAAATAATGACGTTAAACCTTTTAGTAGTTGAAACTTTTTTACAGTTTAGAACGTTAATGATAATATAATTGGAAGGTTAGGTGGAAAAAGTATGACAAAGGAAGTAGACTTAAAAAAAATCGTATCGAATTTATCTAAATTAGGTGTTACTGCAACAGTTACAAAGTCGCGTCTTGAATTACTTAAAGTATTAACACCACCAACTCAATCTCCACAAGTATAAAAATTATTAAATCTAGTATAAAACAAAAATTCCCGACTTTTTTAAGTCGGGAATTTTTGTTTTATAAACTTTTAATCATCATCATTGGCTGCAAACATGTATGTTCGGTAATGAAATTTCATACTAAATACTAAACCAATGGCGAGGGCGTTCCCCATTAACGAACTACCTCCATAACTTAAGAATGGCAGTGGAATACCTGTAATTGGTAAAAGTTGAATGGTCATACCGATATTTTCGAATACGTGGAAAGTAATCATAGCAATAATTCCTGCACAAACATAAGTGCAGAAAGGGTCTTTTAACGTTAACGTTGTTTTCGTTAAATGATAAATTAATAAGAAATATAAACAAATAACAAAACTTGCGCCAAGGAATCCCCATTCTTCACCGATGACGGTGAAAATGAAATCGGTATGGCTTTCCGCAACATAAACTTCCCTGTCCATATATCCTTTACCGAAAATTTCGCCTGAACCAATAGCATTTAATGAAGTGATGAGATGATAACCAGAATCCGATGAATAAGAATAAGGGTCTAACCAAGAATAAATACGTGCAAATTGATATGGTTGTAATCCGAATTTATCCTCGAGAAAGTCTTGCATATATAGAGCCATCCATAGCAAAGCTCCACCGACGGAAACGCCAGCAACAAAAACTGGTAGTATGATTTTCCACGAAATCCCTGCAACAATAATTAACGCTGCTGTTATTGCTAAAAATACAAGGGCAGAACCTAAGTCAGGTTGAGTCATAATAAAAGCTAACGGAATAAATAAAGTAATAGCAATTTTTCCTAAAAGTATGAAATCCGTTTTAATCGTTTTCATTGAATACTTTTCATTGTGATGGCTAATTAACTTCGCCATTGCCAGTATATAAAAAGTCTTCATAAATTCAGATGGTTGAATATTACCGATTGGTAAGTGATACCAACTCTTTGCTCCGTTAATTCTTTCTCCTAATTGACCAGGGCCTTCGGGTAAGAAGACAAGTATGAGCAAAAGAAATATACCAAATCCATATAAGTACCAAGACATTTTTTTATATTGATCTGGTTCAAAGTACATAACGAACGCTACAATAAATGCTCCAATGACATACCATTGTAGCTGTTTAATTACGAAGTTTGTCGCCCCATATTGACCTGTAGTTTGAGCAGATGAAATGGCTAACAAACTAATAATTAGAAAGCCAAAAAGTATAAAAGCAAGCTTCCAATCGAATCGGCCTGCAAAATTTCGATTATTTTCCATTTTTTCCACCTAATTAATCTTAAGATTATTCATAAAGCCCTTTTAACATTTGCCTATTTTACTTTACCATATAAATGATTAAAAGGGGACTTCCTATTATATCTAAAGTTGTGACGAAAAAGGGATGAAAATGTTTCAAATTTAAAGATTACATCATATAATAGCTATTGAGCGAATTATTGGGAGAGTGATCGTATGGCAAAAAAACAAAAGACTGCTGAAGACTTTATTCACCATTTATTTATACATATGAATGATGTCGATCATTTTGTAATATACAGTGGTTTATCATTAAAGCAGTTTGTAAACGCGGTCGATCCAATTCCGAATTTATTATTATTAAAACATTCTTACGAAGACAGCTCATTCAACATGAATACACAATTTGATTTTGTACCATTAGAAGATTTACATGATTTTGTAAAAAAATCGGCTGATAGTGATATAGATTTATGTTGGGTTGACTTTGCGAATGAAAAGGGGCTAAATCAACTTACACCGACTGAACAAGCTGAACTGCTATATATAAGTCATAAAAAAGAACCGATTCACTCGGCATTCTTTTCGAAATTGCAAAATCGCTACGTGTATTATTCATCTGAAAACGATAAATTAACGAAAGTTTATTTCCGTTATTTAAATGACTCAGAATTTATCGTTTCCAATTTATTTAATCAGTTAATTAAGGAAAAAGAAGTGAATGGAAGTTTCTGGCGTAGAAAATCAAAAGATGCCATTCCAGCTTTAGATCCCGTCGTTTTAAAGGCTTATCGTCCTTTTGTGAAAGAGGGAGCTTTGCTATCCCTTTATAAGATGGAAAAACCAAATAACAGCTACGGTATTGAAATTCGTACTCTTTCTGACTATGATTATCCAGATGAAGTGTGGGATGATTTGCACGTAATATTAAAACAAAACTACGATGAACTAATTAAAATCACTTAAACTTTCTGTCATAGCACCTTTTTTGACAGGGAGTTTTTTTAACTTATTTGTGAAAGAGCTGTAATATAAAATTGATAAAATGAAGTTGTTTATTTTGTTCATAAGATTTCATGGTAAACTAGAACTACTCAATATTTGGAGGTCAAAAAATGAAAAAGCGCGTTGGTTTATTATATGGAGGAAAATCTGCTGAGCATGAAGTGTCTTTATTAACAGCGACAGCAGTTTCAAAAGCTATAGATTATGGAAAATATGAAGTACATCCGATTTTTATTACCTTGGATGGACAATGGCTTAGAGGACCTCAATTAACACAACCGGTTGAATCAATCGAACAATTACAATTTAAAAGGGAAGTAAATTCGCCCAATGATATTACAGAATTTATTTTAGATAAAAATGCAAAAGCCGATTTTGATGTAATCTTTCCATTATTGCATGGAACAAATGGGGAAGACGGAACGGTTCAAGGTTTATTAGAAGTATTAAATTTCCCTTATGTAGGCAATGGTGTTTTAGCTTCTGCTGCTGGTATGGATAAAGTAGTCATGAAGCAATTATTTAGTGTAGCTGGTTTAAAACAAGTACCATATGTTTATTTCATCCGAAAAGAGTGGGATGACAATCAAAAGGCGATCATAGAAAAATGTGAAAATGAGTTAACATGGCCTATGTTCGTTAAACCTGCTAATTTAGGTTCAAGCGTAGGGATAAGTAAAGCTTCAAATGGAGAACAATTAGTAAAAGCAATTGAATTTGCGCTTCTGTATGACCGTAAAGTAATTGTGGAACAAGGTATTGAGGCCCGAGAAGTGGAAATGGGTGTGTTAGGCCATAATGACCCGAAAGTATCAGTTCCAGGTGAAATAAAACCGGTAACAGAGTTTTATGATTATGACTCTAAATATAAGGACGATTCAACTGAGTTAATCATTCCTGCCAAAATACCTTCAACTGTAGAAGTGTCGATGAGAAAAATGGCAGTTGATGCATTTAAAATTTTAGATTGTTCAGGACTAGTACGTGCCGATTTCTTCGTTACAGAAAATGATGAAGTATACATTAATGAAGTTAATACAATGCCTGGTTTTACACCTGTTAGTATGTATCCGCTTTTATGGCAACATACCGGTGTACCTTACCCTCAATTAATCGATACGTTAATTGAGCTAGGACTTGAACGTTATACAGAAAAACAACAATTACAATACAATCGAGATTAGAGTGATAAACGATGAAAAGAACGATAAAAGAAATTGCTGATTGGTTATCAATTGATTCTGTAGATTTTGTTGAAACAGTAGTGACAGGGGTTTCAATCGACACACGCACCATTTCACAAGGGGATTTATTTATTCCCTTTCGTGGTGAATCGGTAAATGGACATAAGTTTGTCGAGCAAGCCTTTGAAAAGGGTGCAGCTGCATCCCTATGGTTAAAGGACGAACCAAATCCTCCAAAAGATAAACCAATTTTATTTGTGGATGATGCAGAACTTGCATTACAACAAATGGCGCGGGCATATCGAAACCAACATAGAGGGAAATTTATCGGTGTCACAGGATCAAATGGAAAAACTTCCTCTAAAGATATTTTAGCAAGTATGTTAACACCTTTTTATAAAGTTCAAAAAACGATTGGTAATTTCAATAATCAATTAGGATTACCAATTACCTTATTAAACTTGGATGAAGATACTGAAATCGCTGTTTTAGAAATGGGAATGAGCGGTTTTGGCGAAATTGAATTTTTAACGAAGATGGCAAAACCTCATTTCGCTATTATTACGAATATTGGGGAAGCCCATATGCAAGACTTAGGTTCCCGTGAAGGAATTGCGCAAGCAAAGTTTGAAATTATCCAAGGATTAGATCGTGAGGGCATTTTATTTTATGATGGGGATGAGCCTTTGCTGCAACATTTAGTAAATAAAGAGACTCATCTACAGTCAAAATCCTTTGGCTTCCAAAGTTCAAACGATTTAGTTGCCACTTCCATTGAAACTACAGAAAAGGGCAGTCGTTTTACAGTTCGTGGCGAATTAAACGGTGAGTTTTTCATTCCAGTACTAGGTAAGCATCAAGTGAAAAATACATTAAATGCGATGCTTGTAGGAAAAGCGATTGGGCTACATGAAGAACAAATTCGTCAAGGATTAGCACAAGTTACTTTGACAGATATGCGAATGCAATTAGTTCCAACTGAAAAGGGAATAATATTTATTAATGATGCTTACAATGCTGCACCAACTTCTATGACAGCAGCTATCCAGTTCGTTCAAACGACTTCCATAAGGGAAGATAAATGGCTTGTTCTAGGGGATATGCTGGAATTAGGAGAAAATGAAAAGCAGTTCCATGAGCAGATCGCATCGGTTATTGATGAATCAAAAATTTCTAGAGTTTGTTTATTTGGCTCACGTATGAAATGGCTTTATGAACAACTGAAAGGCAAGTTTGCAGAAGCAAACTTATTGTATACAAACGATGATTATGAAAAAATTGTCCAGTATATCAATCAATATGCTGATGATCAATCGTTAATTTTATTAAAAGGTTCCCGTGGTATGAAATTAGAGACGATTTTAAAATCCTTTTAGTCACATTAAAAAAGATGTTTATTAAGCCATTTATTGGTTTAGTGACATCTTTTTTAGTATTGTCAATGTATGTAGAGTTATGTGGAGGGACCATGAATGAAAATCGGTGTTCTAATGTTACATGGTTTTTCAGGTGGACCATACGAAATTGAGCCCCTTGCAAAATATATAGAAAACAATACGAATTGGATAATCGAAAAGCCAACTTTTATGGGACATGGTAACAGTCTCTCATTGAAAGGTTACAAAGCGGAGCATTGGCTAATGGATGCTGAAATTGCCTATCGCCAACTAGCGAAGAAAGTAGATGAAATTTATATTGTTGGGTTTTCCATGGGCGGTATGATTGCCCTTTATTTAGCAACGAGATATAAAGTGAAAAAGCTTGTTTTATTAAGTGCGGCTGCAAAATATGTTGCCCATAGTCAGCTGTTGAAGGATATACGATTAATGGCAAGAGAGGCAATGTATGGGCAATTAAAAGATAACGAATTATTTAATCGATATAAGAACAAAATAAAAAATGTACCTGTTAGTGCAACTTTTCAATTTATGAAAATTGTTCGTGAAGTAAAGTTATACATGCATAGAATTGATGTACCTACCTTTATCGCTCAAGGTCGATTAGATGGTATAGTTCCTTATGCAACAGCACAACTGTTATATGATCAACTTCCTTCAAAGGAAAAACAAATTTATTTCTCACCAAAAGGGAAGCATCACATTTGTTATAGTGATGATTGTGACTTATGGTTTCCTAAAGTCATCAATTTTTTACAAGGAAAAGTATAAATTACGAATATTACAACTAGAACAATATCGTTGCATTGCAGTGATGAGCCATGATAGACTAAATGAAGCAATGGATACATTTTGTGCGAAGGCTCTTCACAAATTTCTGATGAAGAGTGCTTTTTTTTGAATTTAACGGTTTTATTCTATTGATAATGAAAGAACTAAAAAGTATAGAATTGAACCGCTCGGCAAAGACCGGGCTTTCCTTTTCATATAAAATCGCTCTCTGAACGCAAGCAGAGAATTATTAAGTATCGGAAACGTTCCAAACTTAGGCCCTTAGTTTGCCGACATTTCATCTGAAAATGTAACCATTTGTCAACTTAAAGGAAAAAAGGAGATTGAAGAGTTTGACAAATTTTTCAGAATTAAATATTAGCGAATCGACATTACGTTCATTAAAACGTATGGGATTTGAAGAAGCCACACCAATCCAAGAAGGAACAGTTAGGTTTGCAATGGAAGGCCGAGATATTATCGGTCAAGCGCAAACAGGAACTGGTAAAACTGCAGCTTTTGGTATTCCACTAATTGAACGAATTGACCCAAAAAATCCATCAATTCAAGCATTAATCATCGCTCCTACTCGCGAATTAGCAATCCAAGTATCTGAAGAGCTTTACAAAATCGGTTATGACAAACGAGTAAAACTATTATCAGTTTACGGTGGTCAAGATATTGGACGCCAAATTCGTGCGTTAAAAAATAAACCACAAATTATCGTTGGTACTCCAGGACGTATTATCGACCATATTAATCGTCGTACATTAAAATTAGACAGTGTTCAAACGCTTGTATTAGATGAAGCGGATGAAATGTTAAATATGGGATTCATTGATGATATTAATGCTATTTTAGAAAACGTTCCTGAAGAACGCCAAACATTATTATTCTCGGCTACAATGCCACCTGCAATTCGTAAAATTGCAACGAACTTCATGAAAAACCCTGAAGAAGTAAAAATTAAATCAAAAGAAATGACAGTTGAAAACATCGACCAATATTTCGTAAAATCGCAAGAACGCGAAAAATTCGATATTTTAACTCGTTTAATCAATGTTCACCAACCGGAACTTGCTATCGTATTCGGACGTACAAAACGCCGCGTTGACGAACTAGCACAAGCGTTAAGTATCCGTGGATATTTAGCAGAAGGAATTCATGGTGACTTAAGCCAAGCAAAACGTATGTCTGTATTACGTCAATTTAAAGAAAATAAAATTGACATTTTAGTTGCAACAGACGTTGCTGCTCGTGGACTTGATATTTCTGGTGTAACGCATGTTTATAACTTTGATATCCCACAAGATCCAGAAAGTTACGTTCACCGTATCGGTCGTACAGGTCGTGCAGGTAAATCTGGTTTAGCGGTAACTTTTGTAACACCACGGGAAATGGGTTACTTACGTATTGTTGAGGAAACAACGAAAAAACGTATGACACCTCTTCGTCCACCAACTGAATCAGAAGCTTTAGTTGGACAACAACAAGTGGCAATGGAAAATTTAATTGAAATTGTACAAGCAAATGAACTAGGTGATTACCGCATTTTAGCGAATCAACTATTAGAAGATCATGATGCAGTAGATTTAGTTGCAGCAGCGATTAAATATATGACAAAAGAACCTGATGATACACCAGTAACGATTACGGAAGAACGTCCTTTACCAATGCGTAAAACTTCTTCTGGAGGTCGCGGTGGCCGTAGTGGAGATTCCCGTGGTCGTCGTGATTACGGTCGTGGTGGCCGCAGTGGTGGTCGCCGTGAAGGTGGTCGTAAAGATGGACGTCGCGAAGGTGGTCGTCGTGAAGGTGGAGAACGTCGTCGTTCACCACGTCGTAGAGAAGACTAATTTTTTCTGTAAAAGTGTCCTAGAATATTTAGGGCACTTTTTTTATATATTGAAACAATTTTCTTGTTCATCCGTATAAAATGGAAGAGAGATGAGGTGTGGATGCTTTATGAGAAATCAATTGATGTTTCAAATCCCAAAGAAAGGGTTAACCGTATGGCGTTTATATGGTCTTTTTAATACGCTCTTTATGGCAGTTCTAGCTGCTGTAGCAAGTTTTTTAACTTATAAATTTGAATGGTTACCGATTATTTATTACATAGCTGTAGCAGTTGTTATTATTGTCGCCATCACGTCGGTTTGGCTTTTCCCTAAAATCCGTTGGGATCATTGGCGCTATGAAGTTCGAGAACATGAAATTGAGATTCAAAGTGGATTATTCGTTGTCAAAAGAACTTTGATACCAATGGTACGGGTGCAACATGTCGATACGGTACAGGGGCCAATATTAAAGAAATATGATTTAGCGAATATTTCAATCTCAACGGCTGCTACAACCCATATCATTCCGATGCTTATTACAAAAGAAGCAGATGATCTCCGAGGGCGAATTTCTATTTTAGCAAGGGTGGCTGAAGATGATGTCTGAAAAACGTTATAAACTCCATCCGGTTGCTGCGATTATTAACTTTGTTAAAGGCTTGAAGGAATTAATTTTGCCATTTATCATTCTTATAGTTGCCAATGGGTTGAACTTTTCCTTCAATCCGCTTGAGGAAGGCTTTTGGTCAAATATATTCCCTTTAGCCATCCTTAGTTTGATTTCGATTGTTTATTTATTTTCTGGAGTAATTAAATGGTGGACCTTTGTTTATTGGTTTGAAGAAGATGAATTACGAGTGGAATACGGCCTTTTTATTAAGAAAAAACGATATATACCCTTTGATCGTATTCAAAGTTTTAACTATAAAGAAGGAATTTTTCATCGCATTTTCGGTCTTGTCCAAGTAATGGTTGAAACTGCCGGTAGTACAAACGGAAAACCGGAAGTCGTATTAACGGCTATTACAAAAGAGGCTGCCAATGATATTGAAGATATAACTCGTAAGGTTAAACAAGAAACTGAACATCTTGAAATAAATGAAAGTACCGTTTTAGAAGAGACGGCCGTACAAAATGCAAAAGTAATTCACAAAATGAACACTAAAGACTTAATTATTCTAGCGACAACTTCGAATAGTATTGGTGTAGTTCTTGCAGGGATAGTCGCTTTGTTATCCCAATTAGGAGATTTAATTCCTTATGAAAAATTGTTTGAGGAAGTTTCTTCCCTTATTAAATTTGGTTTTGTTATTATAGCATTATCCGTTATAGGTGCTCTTTTATTAACTTGGCTTGTATCCGTTCTAATTACATTCGTTAACTATTATGATTTTACGGTTGTAGAAGAAAATGATCGATTAATCATTACGAGAGGTTTGTTGGAGAAGAAAAAAGTAACGATTCCTTTAAATCGAATACAGGCGATTAAAATAGTTGAAAATCCATTAAGACAATGGTTTGGTTTTGCAGCGGTTGCCGTTGAAAGTGCAAGTGGAGGATTTGGAGATAAAGATCAAAAAGTTATATTGTTTCCTCTTATTTCGAAAAAGGACCTATTCCATCCACTTCAAAATTTATTCCCCCATTTGGAATGGGAACAGACATTAACCAAACCACCTAAAAAAGCAAAACCGTTCTTTTATCGAATTGATTTTTTATGGCTCGTGCCACTAGTGGCAATTTGTACCTACTTTTGGTACCCGTATGGATTGTTGTCTGTTTTAATCATCATCCCTGCCATTATGATTGGGTTATGGCAATATCGAACAACAGGATATGCAATGAATGGACAACAATTGACAATTGTCTATCGGATGTTGAGCCGTGTAACCTTTGTTGTTGAGAAAAAACGAATTCAAGCTTTGGAAAGTAAACAAAGTTATTTTCAAAAAAGACGCAGTATTGCTACATTTCAAGCAACGGTCATGTCCGGAATGATGGGGGCTACGGCTCGGGCGAGAAATTTAGAATTGGAAGATGTGGAAGCAGTAATGGAATGGTTTGAAAAATAAAAGTTATAACAATAAAAAAGGCAATCAATTAGATTGCCTTTTTTCTATAAATTTTTTCTCCAACGAATAATATTCTTAGGGGAGAAATAGGATAGACCTAGTAAAAATCCGGTAATTAACCCGCCTAAATGACTTGCACTATTTACATTCGGTGATAAAAACGTAATAATCACACTTATAATAATGAGGGGCATAATGATTTGCTTTAATTGCGGCATTGTACGTCGAGTATAGTAAACTAGCGCAGCAAAAGCACCAAAAATACCAAAGATTGCACCGCTAGCTCCTACACTAGCATACATTCCTTCTTGGAAAACAAATGTAACAACGTTACCGAAAATACCAGCTAACAAATAAATTGTAATAAAGCGAGCTTTTCCAGCTATTTTCTCAAGTTCTGGGCCAAATAAAAATAACGAAAACATATTAAATAAAAGATGTATAAATCCGCCATGAATAAAGATGGAAGTTATTATTCGCCACCATTGTCCATCTTCAATTAAATAATTCACACTCATACCCGAATAAAAAATATAATCTCCGATAATCGGAAGTACGGTTAAAATATATACAATTAAATTTATCGCAATGAGAGTAGTTACAACAGGATAAAATTTAATAAATTGGCTAAAGTTTTCTCTACGAATAAACATATATTCACCTCTAACTTCATTATACATTGTATTTTATTAATAATAAAAGGAGAATATCCATATGATAAAAGGAATTGGACTAGACATAGCAGAAATCCCAAGAATAAAAAAGGCAATGGAACGTTCAGAGAAATTTCAAAAGCGGATATTATCTGAACGGGAATTGGAACTATTTCATCAATTATCAGACCAGAGAAAAGTTGAATTTTTAGCGGGGAGGTTTGCGGCCAAAGAGGCATATTCAAAAGCGAATGGTACTGGCATTGGAAAAGGATGTGAGTTTCGTCAAATTGAAGTGTTAAAAGATGAATTAGGGAAACCAACTTTATTTTTCGACGGAAAAAAAGTGAGTGGACATGTCAGTATTACCCATACAAAAGAGTATGCGGCAGCCCAAATTATCTTAATGCAATAGTTACATAACAGAATAATAATTTGGGATGTTGTCCAAAAGTGATAGCATAAAATTAGACAACCACTCATATATTTGACGTACGGAGCTGAAAGTAGAAGAAAGGATGGAGTTTTGCGACACAAATTAATCGCTTTTATTGTCATGTTGTTAAGTGTGCTAGTGCTTGCGGCTTGTGGTGGAAATTCACAGGAGGATGTTTTAAAGGATCTAAATGACAAATGGAATGATGTAAAAGGATATGAACTAGATGCCTCAATGGAAATTAAAACAGGTACTGAACCAAGAGTTTACGATGTAAATGTGTGGCATACAGAGCCGGATTTTTACCGAGTAAAAGTAACTCAACAAGGTGAAGATGTTACACAGATGATTATCCGAAATAAGGAAGGTGTCTTTGTTGTTACACCTTCTTTAAGAAAAACGTACAAGTTCCAAAGTGAATGGCCGAAACAAAATAGCCAAGCCTACCTTATCGGAGCATTAGCAGAAGATCTGTTAGCAGATGAAAAAGTGAAAATGGAAGAAGATGACAAAAATTACATCTTTACTGCAGCTACAAGAAATAACCATAAAAGCATTATGCCAACTCAAAAAATTGTAGTAGATAAGAAAACAATGCTTCCAACTTCCGTTTCAGTATTAAACGAAGCTCAAGAAGAACAAATGGTCATTACATTTAAAAATATTGATCTAGGTATGCAACATAAAGAAAGTGAATACGCAGTAGAAAAGTTTTCTGAGGATGAGGAAGAAACTGCTAGTGCAAGTGCAGAAGTAGAAAATACAGAATTCCAAACATATTATCCAACTTTAGACTGGGCGACATTGGCTGACGAGCAAAAGGTTGCTGAAGAAGGGGTAGAACGAGTTATTTTAACCTTTGATGGGGAAAAATCATTCACCCTTGTACAACAACCGATTGTCTATGAAGAGACGTCAACTCTACCTGTATATGCACCAGGTGATCCGGCAGATTTAGGATTTACGATTGGAGCAATTACAGATAACTCGATTAGTTGGGAACGCGATGGCATGTCATTCTTTATCGCATCGAATAACTTAACGAAAGATGAAATGATAGCAGTCGCAAGTTCTTTAACGCCAGGCGGTCTAAAATAAAAAATAGGTGGACAGGATAGTTGGAGAGAATATAATATATTAAAAATGACAAAAATTTGAAGTTTGAAAATCGTAGAAGAGGGTAAAATAAAAATGCAAAAAATACAGCACTTCCGTCCAACTAGAGCAATTATTAATTTAGAAGCAATTAAACATAACGTTCTACGTTTAAAAGAACATCTCAAAAAAGGTGTTCAAATTATGGCAGTTGTTAAGGCGAATGCTTACGGACATGGAGATGTAGAGGTGGCTGCTACAGCAATTGAAGCAGGGGCAACCATGCTAGCTGTAGCGACACCTGAGGAAGCACTTCATATCCGCAAGCATTTCCCTAATATTGATATTTTGATTTTAGGTTATGCCCCTGTTTCTTTTGCTCCTTTTGCTGCAAAGGAAAACATCACTTTAACCGTATTTTCTTCTGATTGGGTAGATCAAGTGAAGGCATTAACCCTATCTAATCCATTAAAATTACATATTAAAATCGACACAGGCATGGGTAGAATAGGTGTCACAACAATAGAAGACTTGATGAACTTATATAAGGCAATTTCCTCTTCTGATAATTTACTTGTTGATGGTGTATTCACCCACTTTGCTACGGCAGATGAAGAGGATGAAACCTACTTCAATCACCAAGTAAGTAAGTTTGAACAGTTTATTAGCTCTTTACCTGTAAAACCGCGAATTGTACATGCTGCTAACACTGCAACAATGTTAATAAAAGATCAACAACTTCAATACGATGCAGTACGATTTGGAATTTCAATGTACGGGCTTGCACCTTCTGCCTATGTAAAAACGAAATTACCGTTCCCGTTACAAACGGCTTTCTCATTAGAAACAGAATTAGTTGAAGTAAAGTTAATTCGACCGGGTCAATCGATTGGATATGGAGCAACATTTACGGCTACTGAACCTTCTTATATTGGGACAATCCCAATTGGTTATGCTGATGGCTTAATTCGGAAATATAGTGGTCAACATGTATTGGTAAATGGAACACGTGCACCAATAATAGGTCGAATTTGTATGGATCAATGTATGATATTATTACCAGCTGCATATAATATAGGTGAAAAAGTAACTTTAATTGGAAAACAACAAAACGAAGAAATAACAATTGATGAATGGGCAGAAAAAGTTGAGACAATAAACTACGAGGTTCCTTGTATCATTACCTCGAGAGTGCCCAGAATCTACAACAAAAAATAGTAAATTGCGACAAAATCTTCATCAAAAACCGTTAAAACTACATGGATTGCCACATTTTTTTTATATCTATCTTTTCAACTCCCTTATTCGGTGATAGAATGAGAAAAGAATTTGGAAATGGTACGGTTTTTGTGGAGGTGCTTGTTTTGTACGCGAAAAAAGTAGAAGAATTAAAGGAAGTTTTAGAATTTCCTCAAGAAATGTTAATGGAATTTAATCAAACTCTTGAGCAAAAATCTCGAGATAATGAAAGTTTTGTTTATATATCATCTCGTAGATTGTCGACGCACAAGCAACCAAATCAAATACGGGAAGCTTTAATGAAAGGCTATGTGGAAATGTCGCAAATTAATTTGTCTATTTGTAGCGAATGTCTACATGTAGAGTATGAAGCGGAACATATGGTAGAGCGTCTCGTAAGCGGGGGATGACATTTTGATTGTAAAACGAGGGGACGTGTTTTTTGCAGATCTTTCTCCAGTAATAGGATCTGAACAAGGCGGTACTAGGCCAGTATTAATCCTTCAGAACGACATTGGAAATAGATTTAGTCCAACTGTAATCATCGCTGCTATTACTGCGCAAATTCAAAAAGCAAAATTGCCGACACATGTCGAAATTGATGCAAAAAAGTATGGTTTTGAGCGTAATTCGGTAATTTTGCTTGAACAATTGCGTACTATAGATAAGTCTAGGCTAACGGATCGGATTACACAGCTAGATGAAGAACTTATGGATAAAGTGGATGTTGCATTGGAAATAAGTCTAGGATTAATGAAATTTTAATACATAAAAAGGAAATGACCTAAAAGTAATTGTTACTTTTAGGTCATTTTTTTTAGAAATTCAATATTTTCCCGGACTTTTAGAAAAAGGGGGACAATGTTAAATAATGCAGAAAATTGTTCGACTATGAAATTTAACCCGGATTAATTTTTAGCAATTAAGACTTTCCTACCTTGAATTATCGGAATTTTAAGCTAATTATAGATTTAAATTTGAAGTTGAGTAACTCGATAATATATATTAGGTTTATAACAAAAATTACTAAAATCTACTAAGATGGGGTGCAGTAATGACAGAAAAGGTAACGGTGGAAATAGTAACAGAGGTAGATATTGTAACTGCACGTAAATTAGGTCGTAAAGAAGCGAAAATAATTGGTTTTAATAAAGTAGATCAAGCGAGAATAACTACCGCAATAGGTGAGTTAGCTAAAAATATATTTCAATACGCCCCTGTAGGGAAAATTATTATAGAAAGAATAGTTAAGGATGATAAGAAAGGGGTTTCAATTACTTCAATAGATCATGGGCCTGGAATATTAGATGTACAAAAGATTCTAGAAGATGGTGATTCTTACGGTGGAGGCTTGTCTTCTGTTAAAAGGTTAGTAGACACCATGCATATTTTATCTGAAGTAGGGAAGGGGACAACTATTAAAGTTGAAAAATGGCTAAGATAGGATGTGGATTGATTGGAACAGCTAAAGAGAGATTACAAAATAATATTATCAAATTATATTCACAATCAAAATGAAAGCAATTTATATACTGGTCAAAATTTTATTAAACGACTTATTCAAAAAAATGTAAGTCCAGAAGAGGTTATTAGTATACATAAGCAGGCGTTGGAAGAAATCATTGAAGATCTCCCGGAGTCGACTATCCATGCCTATGACTTTTTAATAGAAGTAATGGTCCACTTCGGTTTGAAACTAAAGGAACATCAAAGTTTATTAATGAAACAAGAAGAATTACGGATCGAAATGGAAGTCGCAGCGAGAATCCAAAATACGTTGTTGGAAACGACGATTCCAAATCCAGAAAACTTAGATATAGGAATGGTTTCTGTCCCCCTTCGCAAAATGAATGGGGATTATGTGCATTTTATGCATGACCATAAAAGATACTTAAGTATCGCTGTTACGGATGTAGTAGGAAAAGGAGTTCCTGCGGCCCTTTGTATGTCGATGGTCAAATATGGTTTGGATACATTGGAATATGCAAATAGTAATCCATCCTATGTTCTTGAAGCGTTAAACCAATTAATTGAAAAAAGTGTAGATGACAGTATGTTTGTATCGATGTGTTATAGCCGATACGACTTAGAAACGGATATTTTTACATGGAGTTCAGCAGGGCATGAACCGCCTCTTTATTATGATTCAAGAGAGAAAGTGTATTACGATTTAGAATCTAAGGAGCTGCTATTAGGAATTTTACCTGAAGTAAAATATTCTCAGCATGATATTAAATTAAATGAAAATGATTTTATCATTCTAATGACTGATGGAGTAACGGATTTTCGAAAGCAAGAAAATTTTGATCCCAGACAATATATAAAGGAACTAGCTTTATCCTGCAGACATTTAAATGCCCAGGAGATGTGTGAAAACATTTATAAAAAGCTACAAGTTTTACATAATTACGAACTAGAAGATGATTTTACGATTGTCATTATTAAAAAATGAATTAAAAAAATAAGTTTAAAAGCTTTTTAATAGGGAAAAGAAAAATAAGGGAAACTGGAGGTGTCCTCAATGGATGTGAATATACAATTTCGGAAAGAAGGGAATCTACTTATAGGTTTTATTGAAGGAGAAATCGATACTTTCACTGCACCAACTCTTAGAGAAGAACTAGAAAAAATTCACCTTTCTACCGAAATATCAGTTGAATTAGATTTATCAAAGGTAAGTTATATAGATAGTACAGGGCTTGGTGTATTTGTCGCATTTTACAAACGAGCAACAAAGGAAAATGCAAACTTAAAACTAGTAAACTTATCGTCACGACTAACAAGATTATTCGAAATTACAGGGCTTAGTGAATTGATGGATATTGAAGAAGGTGGGATAAGCCATGCGAGCATTTGACTACATTGAAATCAGAGTTCCTGCAAAGCCACAATACGTTGGTGTGATTCGGTTAACGGTATCTGGTTTAGCTTCTCGTGTAGGCTTTTCCTATGACCAAATAGAAGACTTGAAAATAGCTGTTAGCGAAGCTGTTACAAATGTAGTTCAACATGCTTATGACTCTTATGACGATGGCGAAATTGTTATAGGTAATGCATTATATGATCATAAAATAGAAGTGATGGTATCTGATTACGGAAACAGTTTTAATTTTGAAGAAATTAAATCCCAAATAGGACCTTACCAAGAAGATGAAAATGTCGAATTATTACGTGAAGGTGGACTAGGCCTTTATTTAATGGAAACTTTAATGGATGAGGTGAGAGTAAATAATAACGAAGGTGGAGTCACTGTTTTCATGACAAAATATGTCACGAGAGAGCAGGTGAAAGATGATGACGAAACAATCACCACATTATCAAACATCCAACGATAAAATTTTAAGGTGGATTGAGCAATATCAGCTTTCAAAAGATAACGCTTCTTTAAATAATTTAGTGATTCATTATAAAAACTTTGTAGAATCTATAGCAAAAAAATATGCTTATGGTAAACCGAATTATGAAGATATTGTTCAAGTAGGTATGCTTGGCCTATTGGGAGCAATACAACGTTTCGATAGATCCTTTGGTAGAAGTTTTGAGGCATTTGCTGTTCCAACTATTGTTGGTGAGATTAAACGCTATTTACGGGACAAAACTTGGGATGTCCATGTTCCTCGGCGTATTAAGGAATTAGGGCCAAAAATAAAAGTAGCAGTAGAGCATTTAACATCAAAATTGCAAAAGTCTCCCTCTATTGAAGAAATTGCTACATATCTAGAGGTCGAAGAAGAAGACATCTTAGAAGCGATGGAGATGAGTAGTAGTTACCAAGCACTTTCTATGGATTATTCAATAGAGGCGGATTCTGATGGGAGCGCAGTGACCCTACAAGATATAATTGGTAAAGAGGACGAAGGTTTTGAAAGAGCAAATCAACGAATTGTAGTTGGAGAAGCTATGGAAGTTTTGGATAATCGAGAAAAGGAAATATTAAAGTTAACTTATTTTGAAGAACTGAGTCAAAAAGAAACCGGTGAGATGTTAGGGATTTCCCAAATGCATGTTTCACGAATACAGCGGAAGGCGATTAAAAAATTACAGGAAGCTATTACAGTTGGAAATGGTAGTTAGTATTTTTAAAATCGGTAAAATTAGTAGAAAAATAAGGCAAGTCTACTCTTTCAAATAGTTTGTTAAAGAGTAGACTTTTTTATTTAAAATGGAATGTAATGATGAACAATAGAAGTAAGTAGTAAGTAAATGTTAATATTATCTTATGTAAACTAGAAAGGCTGTGAAATGATGGAAGAAAAGAAAATGTTACAAATAATCGCAACTGAAACAAATGTGAAGCCCCACCAAGCAGAAGCAGTTATAAAATTATTAGAAGATGGTAATACCGTGCCATTTATTGCCCGCTATCGTAAAGAGGCGACGGGTTCACTAGATGAAGTTCAAATTAAATCGATTGAAGATCGATATCATTACATACAACAATTAGAACAAAGAAAAGAAGAAGTAATCCGTTTAATCGATGAACAAGGAAAATTAACTGAAGAACTACAAGCGTCGATTCAGGTAGCGACCGTTCTACAACGGGTGGAAGATTTATATAGACCATATAAACAAAAACGTCGTACGAAAGCAACGATTGCTAAAGAAAAAGGATTGGAACCTTTAGCAGATGAACTGATGAAATTTTCAAAAGAAAACGTTGAAATTTTAGCCTTATCATTTCTTAATGAGGAAAAAGGTGTTACTTCAGCAGAAGAGGCCATTATAGGAGCGAAAGATATTTTAGCTGAACGTTTTGCTGATGATGCAGCTATACGGGATCAATTACGAAAACTTTCTTGGAGAGAGGGACGAATCGTTACTTCTGTTAAAGATGCGGATAAAGACGAAAAGAAAGTATTTGAAATGTATTATGAGTATGAAGAACCAGTAAAACATATTGTGCCCCATAGAACATTAGCAATTAATCGCGGAGAAAAAGCAGACATTTTAAAAGTAACGATTCAAGTACCGTTGGATCGAGTTATTCAATTAATGGAAAAGGAATGGTTGCCTGTAAATTCCTCATCCCCATCTATTCCTCATGTAAAAGAGGCCATTGAAGATGGATATAAACGATTAATTCAGCCATCTATTGAACGGGAATTACGAAATGATTTAACAGAAAAGGCAGAAGCGCAAGCGATTCATATTTTTTCTGAAAACCTGAAAAGTCTTTTATTACAACCACCGATGCGCGGTAAAATGGTTTTAGGTGTAGACCCGGCTTATCGAACTGGTTGTAAATTAGCGGTAGTTGATGAAACAGGAAAAATGTTGGAAGTAACTGCCATTTATCCACACCCACCTAAGCCGGATGTAGAAAAGTCTAAATCAGTAGTTAAGGATATTTTAGAAAAGTATCCAATTTCTATCATTGCCATTGGAAATGGGACAGCTTCTCGGGAAACAGAGCAATTCATAGCCGATGTATTAAAGGAAGTTGAAAGGGAAGTTGCATACGTTATTGTTAACGAGGCAGGGGCGTCCGTCTATTCTGCATCAGAAGTTGCGAGAAATGAGTTTCCGGACTTACAAGTTGAACAAAGAAGTGCCGTTTCCATTGCACGCAGATTGCAAGATCCTTTATCCGAACTTGTAAAAATCGAACCAAAAGCTGTTGGGGTTGGGCAATATCAACATGATGTTTCTCAAAAGAAACTTGCAGAATCTTTAACGTTTATTGTAGAAACGGCAGTTAACCAAGTAGGGGTCGATGTAAATACGGCATCTGCTTCTCTTTTACAATATGTATCTGGTTTATCAAAGACCGTTGCAGAAAATATTGTCAATGTAAGAAGTGAAAGTGGCAAATTCACATCACGTACCCAATTAAAGAAAATTCCTCGTTTAGGTGCAAAAACTTATGAACAAGCTATCGGTTTCTTACGTATTCCAGAAGCAAAAAACCCTCTTGATGCAACTGGTATTCACCCGGAAAGTTATAAGTTAGCGGAGGATATTTTAGCAATTGTAGGGTTAGCGAAAAAGGATGTCGGTACTAAACAGTGTGAGGAAGCTCTTGGTAATATTGATTTAACAACATTAAGTAGTGAGCTTTGTGTTGGGGAAGTAACGGTAAAAGATATTGTAGATACTTTAATGAAACCTACTCGAGATCCACGGGATGCCTTCCCACAACCGTTACTGAAAACGGACGTACTAAAAATGGAAGATTTAAAAGTAGGAATGGAACTACAAGGGACTGTACGAAATGTAGTTGATTTTGGAGCATTTGTTGATATCGGTGTAAAACAAGATGGTTTAGTTCATATTTCAAAACTTCAAAAGCGTCGTATAAAGCATCCTTTAGAAGTTATTTCATTAGGAGATATCGTCACGGTTTGGGTTGATAAAGTCGAAGTTGAAAAGGGTCGTATATCTTTAACGATGATTCCACCTGAAAACCAAATAAACCAATAATACAATAACTCTGATTAATAGTTTGTTTATTAATCAGAGTTTTTTCATATTTTGCAGCGATTTGAATGGATATGGTACATTTGTACACGGGGGGATAACGATGACGGATCAGCAACTACAATTATTAGTAGAAAAATTATCAATGGAATATTTTAATCAACCTTTTTTACATAAAGCATATTTCAATAGTAGGCTGCGTACAACTGGTGGTCGTTACTTATTAAGAAGTCATAATATAGAATTTAATAAAAAATCGTACGAAAAATTTGGGATGGAAGAGTTAAGGGGAATTATTCTTCATGAACTATGTCATTATCATCTTCATATAAGAGGAATGGGTTATAAACACCGCGACACAGATTTTAGAACATTGTTAAAAAAGGTAGGGGCACCCCGTTTTTGTTCTACTATAGAAGAAAATAAGAAGGGACGTAGTACAAAGCTTTATATTTATGAATGTGTTCAATGTAAACAACGGTATGAAAGAAAAAGAAGAATGGATGTAAACAAATATCGGTGTGGAAAATGTCGAGGTCACTTAATGACGGTTGAAAAGTCTAATACCCACAATTGAATTTGAAAAAAGTTAAATAAATGATTGTATGTTTTTTTATAAAAGTGTACATTCTATAATAGCTGTTGTTTAATTGATAGCTTACAACCCCTTGAGAAATAAGGATTTAAAGACTTTTAAATAAAAAAATAAAAAAAGTTTATTTAAAGTGTTGACTTTCTTTATAACTCTCTCTATAATAATAAAAGTCGACAAGATGAGTCGCAAATATTCCGAAGTAGCTCAGTGGTAGAGCAATCGGCTGTTAACCGATCGGTCGTAGGTTCGAGTCCTACCTTCGGAGCCATGGCCCGTTGGTCAAGTGGTTAAGACACCGCCCTTTCACGGCGGTAACACGGGTTCGAATCCCGTACGGGTCACCACTTATATAAAAGAAGAAACGAAAAATGATGTTGGTCCCGTGGTGTAGCGGTTAACATGCCTGCCTGTCACGCAGGAGATCGCCGGTTCGATTCCGGTCGGGACCGCCATTGGGGTATAGCCAAGCGGTAAGGCAACGGATTTTGATTCCGTCATGCCCAGGTTCGAATCCTGGTACCCCAGCCATTTTTAAAGAGCCATTAGCTCAGTGGTAGAGCATCTGACTTTTAATCAGAGGGTCGAAGGTTCAAGTCCTTCATGGCTCACCAGTTTTATTTGACAAATGTATTTATTGGTGTATAATTAATAGTGTCTTCATTGAACGCGGTCGTGGCGGAATGGCAGACGCGCTAGGTTGAGGGCCTAGTGGGGGCAACCCCGTGGAGGTTCAAGTCCTCTCGGCCGCACCAAGTTGCAATACATTCATACGCGCCCGTAGCTCAATTGGATAGAGCGTCTGACTACGGATCAGAAGGTTGTGGGTTCGACTCCTGCCGGGCGCGCCATAATTTGTATATATCATATGCGGGTGTAGTTTAATGGTAAAACCTCAGCCTTCCAAGCTGATGTCGTGAGTTCGATTCTCATCACCCGCTCC
>NZ_JBIQFG010000110.1:0-752 GCF_045369345.1 Ureibacillus sp. 179-F W5.1 NHS
TTTAATTCCATCTCCATTACCACTCTAAAAGTATATTTTCACACGTGCAGAGCACGTGGTTTTAAAAGAATTAATAAGGCACATTTCTTATTTAAGAAATGTGCTTGAGGAAGATGTTATTTAACTAAAGCCCTCGTTATTTACATAAAGACTTACACATTAATTTCAAATTATAAAATGATGTGACAACAATAAGTAATTATTTCTTACCTTTTCTTTCTAAAAATATTGGTGCTATATTTAGTAAAATAGAAACAATTGTCAAAAACCATAATGCCCTTTCCATACCAGGTACTACATCCTCTAAAGCTGCCCAATCTTTCACTTCTACCCACTCCGATACAAGACTGTATTCTGCACAAAGTGTTAATGCTGTAAATGATAACCCCATTGCCATTGCTAGTTTGTAATCTTTACCTGTTGCATACATATAAAGATTTATAAAAGTTGCTACTATTGCAATAAGACCTATTATTAACCACATAATAATACCTCCACTTCCATTTTTAATACAGACATAAACTGTAATTATATGGTTCCCTAAGCGTCCTTTGCAACTTTTCATAAAAGAATGTTGTTTCAACAATCTGGCCCTTAATATAAAGAAAGAGCACAATTCTTACTGCAGAAGGTACTGCACCCCAAAAGTTAGAGTAAAAAAACTAACTTTTGGGGTGATTTTTTATGACTAAATATAATGAAGAATTTAAATTGATGGTGGTTCAAGAATATTTAAGTGGCTCACTAGGATA
>NZ_JBIQFG010000111.1:0-745 GCF_045369345.1 Ureibacillus sp. 179-F W5.1 NHS
AAAACAATTAGATGGAGCAGAACTTATGTCGAAGAAATTATTTACTACTTATGAACAAAAATTACTTAAGAAAAATCCTTATGTAAAGTCAGTGAGTGAAAAAGGAATTACATATACAGATGAATTTAAAGCACTAGCCATTAAAGAATATGAAGCTGGAAAAGGTCCAAAGAGAATCTTTGAAGATGCAGGGTTTGATATTGAGGCGGTTGGAATGGAGCGTGTACACTCATCGTTAAAAAGATGGAAAATAGCTTATCAAACGAACGGTGCATCTGGGCTCGAAGATTCTCGTAAATATCATTCGGGACGTCCACTGGAACGTGAATTAAGTTTAGAAGAGAAATACGCTAGATTGGAAGCCCAGAACGCTCTTCTAAAAGCAGAAAATGAACTGCTAAAAAAGATCGATTTAGCAGAAAGGATGTTGAGAAAGAAGAAGTAAAACTCACGGCTGAACAAAAATTTCAGCTGATTTACACAGTCATTAAAAAATATAAATTAAAGCGAATGGTACAACATCTGTGCGTACTAGCTGGGGTTTCACGTTCAGGATATTATCGTTATTTTTCAGAAGAAGCAGCGAACAGAAGACAAGCACATCATCAAGAGGATGAAAAGGTAAAAGAAGTTATATTAAAAGCATTTCACTTCCGTGGTCGTTCTAAAGGTGCTCGCCAAATTAAAATGACGTTAGAAGACCAATTTAAAATTACATATAACTTAAAGCGAATCCGACGAATTA
>NZ_JBIQFG010000112.1:0-697 GCF_045369345.1 Ureibacillus sp. 179-F W5.1 NHS
TCAGCTGCCCATTGGTTCGGTACAGATGATTTAGGACGAGACATTTTCGTTCGTGTATGGCAAGGGGCACGTATTTCCTTATTTATCGGGATTACTGCTGCGATTATTGACTTAATTATTGGTGTGTTATGGGGAAGTATTTCGGGTCTAGCAGGTGGAAGATTAGACAACATTATGATGCGTATCGCCGATGTTTTATCTGCAGTTCCATATTTACTAGTCGTTATTATTTTACTAGTTGTACTTCAACCAGGTTTACTACCAATGATTATCGCGTTATCGATTACAGGTTGGATTAATATGGCTCGTATCGTGCGTGGTGAAGTATTATCAATTAAAAACCAAGAGTACGTTTTGGCTGCGAGAACATTAGGAGCTAATACAGGACATTTAATTATGCGTCATTTAGTGCCGAATGCACTTGGTGCGATTTTAGTTACAATGACTTTAACGATTCCGTCAGCTATTTTCACAGAATCCTTTTTAAGTTACTTAGGTTTAGGTGTTCCTGCACCAATGGCGAGTTGGGGAACAATGGCCTCCGAAGGGAATAAGGCATTAACTTCAGCGCCATGGCGACTGTTCTTCCCAGCGTTCTTTATTTCATTAACAATTTTCGCATTCAATGCTGTTGGGGACGGATTACGAGATGCACTAGATCCAAAATTACGTAAATAGAAGAAGGTGAAAAGGATGA
>NZ_JBIQFG010000113.1:0-608 GCF_045369345.1 Ureibacillus sp. 179-F W5.1 NHS
CGGGGACAGGATTTGAACCTGTGACCTTCGGGTTATGAGCCCGACGAGCTACCGAACTGCTCCACCCCGCGATAATAATATTTATTTAATAATACTGACTTTACATGACGCATTCAGATTTTCCTGAACCCGTCCCGATTTCGTATAGCAACTCAAGAAGTTTGCGAAATCGTTACGCTGAAGCTTAGCTACGATGCCTATTCGTTCGTGCTCCACCCCGCGATAATACTATCATTTATTTAATTTGAAATGGCGGAGGAAGAGGGATTCGAACCCCCGCGCGGTTTAACCCGCCTGTCGGTTTTCAAGACCGATCCCTTCAGCCGGACTTGGGTATTCCTCCGTTTTATACTTCTATGGTGGACCTTGCAGGACTCGAACCTGCGACCGGACGGTTATGAGCCGTCTGCTCTAACCAACTGAGCTAAAGGTCCTTAAAGATGGCGGCAGAGGGGATCGAACCCCCGACCTCACGGGTATGAACCGTACGCTCTAGCCAGCTGAGCTACGCCGCCAGGATCTTTATTATGGTTGGTGGAGCCTAGCGGGATCGAACCGCTGACCTCCTGCGTGCAAGGCAGGCGCTCTCCCAGCTGAGCTAAGGCCCC
>NZ_JBIQFG010000114.1:0-584 GCF_045369345.1 Ureibacillus sp. 179-F W5.1 NHS
GCAAGCGTATATTGACCTTCCGTTGCGATTTGTACATTATATCCAGCTTTTAATTGTCCGTTTTGCATATAATCATCTTTCATTCGCATAAACGTCGCATCTGAATCTGTCTTAGAATAGCTATTGCGTGTACCAAAGATTTCAAAGTCTCTTTCGTATTTTTGTTTACGTAGGACAAAATCAATCAACTGCTTGCGTAATTGTTTCGGGTATTTACGTTTATTTCTTAAGGCTTTTCGTTCTAGAACATCTGATGATGTTTCAATTTGTTTATCATATTCAGTTACGACATCGTCCACTTTTTGAACTAATTGAGCGAGTTCTTCCAATGATAACTGTTTATCGCTTTCACGTTGAATTTCAGGTATGATTTCACTCTCTAGTAGCTCATTGTATAGCTGGTTTGACTTTTCAATTAAATTTTGGTGATATTTTTCAATGGTTTTCTTCCAAACAAACGTAAATTTATTCGCATTTGCTTCAATTTTTGTACCATCGATAAAAATCGCTTCTTGATCAATAAGCTTTTCTTCAATCAATTGGCAACGGAATTGAACGAAACATTGACGAATTAAATCTTTCAC
>NZ_JBIQFG010000115.1:0-577 GCF_045369345.1 Ureibacillus sp. 179-F W5.1 NHS
CACGTGCTCTGCACGTGTGAAAATATACTTTTAGAGTGGTAATGGAGATGGAATTAAAAACTCCTCTCGATATAATGAAAATGGCCGTCAAACCAAATTCAAATCGAGAGGAGTTTTGCTCAATGTCGAGCGACAATAGTTTATCACACACAAGATGGAATTGTAAGTATCACATAGTTTTTATACCAAAATACAGAAGGAAAGTAATCTACGGTGAATTAAGAAAAGACATCGGAGCGATTTTAAGACGTCTATGTGAAATGAAAGACGTAGAACTCATAGAAGGACATGCAATGCCAGATCATATACATATGCTGGTTAAAATTCCTCCAAAATTATCCGTATCACAATTCGTAGGCTATTTAAAAGGAAAGAGTTCTTTAATGATTCACGATAGACATGCAAATTTAAAATATAAACACGGAAATCGAACGTTTTGGGCAAAAGGATATTATGTCACTACAGTAGGTCTTAACGAAAAAGCGGTAGCAAAATACATTAGGGAACAAGAAGCTGAAGATCGATTACGTGATCAAATGACGAGTAGAGAATATATAGACCCATTTAAACGAGATTA